>JAJRUR010000337.1 GCA_024277695.1 Bacteroidota bacterium
GCCCCCAACTCACCCTCTTTACAACAGGCTCCTTTACAGGAATTTAGATCACAGCAAAATCTCTTTTCCAATACTTCATCACCGATAATCACCTCTTGGATCAAATACATGGTACTCTAACTATTTTTGTGTGTACGAGGCTTCATTTTTCAAATAACCTCATACAAAATTTATAAATAAACTTATTAGTCAACAAAAGTGCAATAATTAGAGTTAGATATCTACCTATGTCCAATACATTTTTTTAATTTGTGGGCTGAAAGTTTTATACAGGACAAATGGATACATGGCGGGCTTGAATTATTTTAATTATTGCAACAAATTATAAGCATAGATAAATGGATAGACTCAAAGAAAAATTTAAAATCAAGTCAGCAGCTCTGAGGCTAGAGCTCAAAAACATCATTAAAGAAAATGGCCACATCAAGATGAGTGATGTGCTACTCAAACAAACCCTTGGGGGAATGCGCGGTGTCAAAAGCATGCTCTATGAAACCAGTGCCCTTGACCCTGAGGAAGGCATCCGATTCAGAGGATATTCTATACCGGAACTCAGAGAAAAACTGCCCAAAGTGCCCGGTGACAAAGAGCCCTTGCCGGAAGGATTGTTTTGGTTGATGCTCGTGGATGAGCTGCCATCGCAGGAAGATGTCCTGTGGTTGAGCAAAGAATGGCGAAAAAGAGCCGTACTGCCGGTCTCGACCCTTAAAATGCTCGACACGATGCCTCCGGATACTCATCCTATGGTGCAGATGAGTATTGCCATCATGTCTATGCATGAAGATAGCATTTTTGCGAAGCGCTATGCAGAAGGGATGTCTAAAAGCGAGTATTGGGATGCCACTTATGAAGATGCTATGAACCTCATAGCAAGAATACCACATGTAGCAGCATACATCTACCGTAAGGCATATCATCATAACGACCAATTAGCACCGGATCCGGAATTGGATTGGGCAGGAAATTTTGCGCATATGCTTGGCATAAAGGATCCTGAATTCAAAAGCCTAATGCGACTGTACCTAACTATACACGCTGACCATGAAGGTGGAAATGCCTCAGCCCATACTGCACACCTCGTAGGCTCTACACTTGCAGATCCTTATTTGGCATTTGCTGCCGGCATGAACTCCTTGGCAGGACCGTTGCATGGACTGGCCAATCAAGAAGTCATTAAGTGGATATTCGAAATGATCGACGAACTCCAAACCAGAACCCCAACTCGTGAACAAATAGCTGCCTTTGTACAAAAAACTTTGGATGAAGGCCGTGTCATACCAGGTTATGGACATGCTGTATTACGAAAACCCGATCCGAGGTTCTCTATCCAAAGGGTCTTTGCAGAAGAATATATCCCCGAGGCTGATTTAGTACAGATCGTTTGGAAAATCTTCGAAGTCGTCCCACCCATTCTAGCCAATCTGGGCAAAGTCAAAAATCCTTGGCCGAATGTAGATGCGCACTCCGGTGCCATACTCGTACACTATGGACTCAAAGAATATACATATTATACCGTACTTTTTGGAGTTTCGAGAGCTTTGGGTATCTTGGCAGCTTTATGTTGGGCGCGTGCTCTGGGAGCCCCCCTAGAAAGACCCAAATCGATTACATCGACTTGGTTAAAAGAATATTTAAAAACTGTATAAATACTATAGATCATGGAAATCTTAGAAAATTTAAAATACTCAGAAGACCACGAATGGATCAAAGTTTCCGATGACGGAACAGCACGCATAGGCATTACAGATTTTGCCCAAAGCGAGCTCGGCGAACTCGTCTATATCGAAGTAGATACCGTCGGCGATACCATTTCTAAAGGAGAATTGTTCGGTACGGTAGAAGCTGTCAAAACCACTTCGGACCTTTTTATGCCCGTAAGTGGTGAAGTATTGGAGTTTAACCCTGAACTCTCAGAAGACGAAGGCGACAACCCCGGCATCATCAACGAAGACCCTTATGATAAAGGATGGATCATCAAGATCAAAGTGCAAGATATATGTGAGCTCGACGAACTACTGGACGCTGATGCATATAAGGCATTGGTGCTTTGATTTCTTTTTGTACTGTACACAACCATTATGCATCACATCGCATCTAAAAGATATTACAGGGATTGAAAAAGTTCATCCCGGTCATATTTTGGGCAATTATGATTGCCGTATTGTCGCTTATGCCCTCATCCGCCATACGACATAAGACAATCCTAGTGCCAAATGCAGATAAAATAGCACATCTAATCATGTATGCTGTTTTAGTGATCTTGGCTTTGAGTAGCCGGATACCAAGAAGCCTGTACGACAAGAAAACATGGCAACTGGCATCGATCATTGCCCTATATGGCATAGCACTGGAACTACTACAAAAATTCAGTTATTTAGGCCGAACATTTGAATTTTTGGATATTATTGCTAATATTAGTGGAGTTTTAGTGGGAATTATTATTTTTGATCCATTATCTAAAATTTTAAAATTATGAATATAGCATTAACCGGAGGACAATTGCTCATAGCGGTCATCCTGATTTTAGCTTTTATCATTGGTCTCATATTACTGCTAAAGAGCCGTCTCAAGAAAAGAGCCGGACTCCAACTAGCCGAAAGATACAAAGGGCACAAATGGGCATCACCTCTCCAAGCTCGTACTAAGTATCCCGATGTAGATACATTTAGGTACACCGGTCCCTTGTTTAGATTGGGGCTGGCTGCATCAATCGGACTGGCGCTCTTAGCCTTTAGTTGGACCAAATACGAGGACGAAGTCTTCATACCCGAAGATGCACTCGAACTCGAAGAAGATATCGAAGTAGAACCACCGCGTACGGCAGAACCGCCACCACCACCTCCGCCACCACCACCTCCTGTCATCGAGGAAGTACCTGAAGAAGAAATCATCGAAGAAGAAGAAATAGAATTTACAGATCAAACTATCGAAGAAGAAACCGAAGTAGAAGCACCACCACCGGAGCCTGAGCCGGAAGCACCGCCACCGCCACCTCCACCACCTCCACCACCAGAACCGGAAGTAGAAGAAATATTCAAAATTGTAGAGCAAATGCCACGGTTTCCCGGCTGTGAAGATATAGCGGGAGATAATGCCGCCAAAAAAGCTTGTGCTGATAAAAAGATGCTTGAATACATCTACAAAAATATCAAATACCCCGCTATGGCACGAGAAAATGGTGTCCAAGGGCAAGTTGTAGTTTCCTTTGTCGTCAATAAAGACGGTTCCGTGACCGATGCCAAAATATTGCGGGATAAAGGTGCAGGACTCGGAGAAGAAGCACTCCGAATCGTTAGATCCTTCAATAGCCTTCCCCAAAAATGGACACCCGGTAAGCAACGAGGAAAAAATGTCAAAGTACAGTACAATCTCCCCGTACGCTTCAGACTACAATAATAGACCTTGAAGTCTATAGATATGAATAGAAAAGGCAATCTCTTTTAAAGAGCTTGCCTTTTTTTTGATCCATTAGATATTCTATCCTTTAATTGCGAACCTCAAAAGCCAAAAGTCTGTTAAATAAAAGGTAAATCCACGCCAAAAATGTATCAAATTACTAATTTTGGATGTCTAGAATATACTATATAGATAACAAGTAGACCAAAAGATCTTGTACCATCTCGAACTCAACTAAAGAAATGCTCAAAAATTATTTTCTCATTTTGGCACTCCTAGCGTTTACTCTCAGCTTATCCGGGCAAGAGGATATAAGCTATAGAGATGCTAATTATGCACCGGATCGTATTAGGTCCATACAGTTCCACATAAAAGGCCTGCCACTCTCCCTACCCATAGGCAACCTGAATAATCAGCAAGCACAGCTAAGCTTACGATTTGATGACCTGTATGGAGAAGTGAGTAACTTTAGTTATTCGATAGAGCATTGTGACAAAAACTGGAATCCAACCGATCTGGATAGAGCGTACTATGTAGAAGGATTTGATCAAATACCGATATTGGATTATCACTTTTCTGTCACAGGCAGATCTAGTTATACCCACTACGAGTTGCTCCTGCCCAATCCTCAGATCCGTTGGTTATTATCGGGCAATTATTTGCTCAAAGTGTATGATGAAGATGAAGATTCCGATTACCCAATTTTTACGCGTAGATTTATGGTTTTGGACAATAAAGGCAGCATAGACGTACAGCTTACAAGAGCACTCGGCGACCAAGGATATAATACGCGACAAGAAATAGATTTTAGCCTCACACCTAACAAAAAAGTAGTCATCAATAGACCATTACAAGAACTATCCGCTACAGTCATTCAAAACTATCGGTGGGATATTGCAGTGTCAGACATACGACCTACCCTAGAACGTCGAGAACAAATCATTTTTGACCACCAAGGATTGGTATCATTTCCTGCCGGCAAAGAATTTAGATTACTGGACTTGCGCAACTTTAAAGCCGCCAATGGTCGCATCCAGCAAATAAGCTACGAAAAGGATAAAATCGTAGCCTTGTTGACCCCCGATCGCCCCGAAGTCTATAGAGAATACCAATTTTTAACCGACCTCAATGGACGATATCTGATCGAGAATAATAATTTTTTTGAGTTAAGAGATATAAATAACTCCCCAAGCTTTGATCACCACGAGAACCATACTGCTCAGATTCGCAGCGAATACATCCAATGTGTATTTGCACTCCTGTATGCTCAAGAAATCGAAGACCAAGACATCTATATACTAGGTGCTTTTAATGGCTGGCAAATCTCCGATACCTATAAAATGCAATACGATCTCCAACACAATGCCTATATAGCTTCCATTGAGCTCAAACAAGGTGTATATGACTATAGCTATATTGCCGTACCAAGAGAAAAGGGCATCCAAGCAGAAGATATCGATGGGAACTGGTTTGAAACAGACAACAGCTATACCATCTTTATGTACTATAGACCTTTTGGTGAGCGCTATGACCAGTTGATCGCTGTCAAAGGATTTTCTTCATTATTTCAAGAATAGATACCAAGAATTCTTGATCAAATTGGATCTAAATCAGCTTAAGATTGTCATTCGTCGAAAAAAACTTACACAATACTCTTTTGTAGCTCAAAATCCAAATTTGTCCCTATAACAAGTAATGAGTGAATAGCCTCACCAGAGAGCTAAAACAGAATATATGCTATGTTTTTAGATTCTAAACAAAATATATATCATTTTAAGCCTATTTTATTTTATTTGAACCAAATTATATTTTGTTGCGTTGTAGTAGTACATTTGCATCATAATATTAAAATACAAGACTATGTTTAAGAGAAAATTTAAAAGAAAGTACACCGTTATCGCTCCTGCTGTACCCGTAAGGCATCAGCAGTAAGCAGATAGCGAAATCGGTCAGCACACAACGAACACCTAAATTTAAGCTAATGACCGGTAACTATGTTTTTTGGGGACAAGGCGATATGCCTTGTCCCTTTTTGTTATTAGGCTATTAGGTCAAAGTTTTTATAAAACTTCTACGCTGTTTGTGCTGCACATGCTCATATTTTCCCCATAGCATTTGGACATCCTTATTATCGGCTAGCTCAGGATTGGATTCGAGCCATCGGATTCCTCTTTTGATGAGTCCTTTTGAAAAGTCAAAAAAAATAAGCGCAGGGACTCCTTTTTTCTGGTATATAGGGTCCACCCCGATCAGCATCAAGTCTGCGGTATCATTGTTTTTGATCGCTTGACGAATATGCCACCAACCTAAGGGTAGGAGTCTTCCGTTGGCCTTCCGAAATGCTCTGGACATGGAAGGAATAGAAAGACCGAAAGCCACCAACTTGTCGCGTTCATCAACGATGATACTCGTATAGTCCGCTTGCAAAAAAGAAGCAAATCGCTTCTGATAATATTTTGCCATCCGGGGACTTACTGCCACAAAGCCGTGTAGATTTTGATGTGTTTTATTTAGCAACTCAAATATTGCATCAGCATACTTTATCACATCTTCATTGGTTTTGGTTGGAATGATTTTCAGTCCGAGTCGCTTCGACACCAGTTCTGAAAACCGATGGAGCCGATCGGGTGTATTTTTTGGTACGCTTATCCGAAACTCTAACCAATCCGTATATGGCTCATATCCAGCTCCCAAAAGGAGCTTCTGATAGTAAGGATAATTATAGATGGTCGTGATATTACCTAATTGGTCAAAACCATCAATGAGACAACCCGCTTTATCGAGATTTGTAAATCCGACAGGACCTTCGACATATTCAAAATTTTTGTTCTTCAGCCACTCCTCGGCAGAAAACAAGAGCTCTTGGGCTACATCTTGGTCATCAATGACATCAAACCAACCAAATCTTCCTTTCCGGTCTGTATCACCTAGATGGGCCATAGCAGCAATTCGACCTACAATCTTATCTCCACGATAGGCAAGAAAAAAAGCAGCCTCCGCCTGCTCAAAGATAGGATTGACTTTAGGATCCAGTTCTCGGAGTTCCATATGGATCAAGGGAGGAATCCAATATTTGTTGCCAGAATAAAGATCAAAAGGGAACTTGACAAATCGCCGCATCATTTTTTTTCCCGAAATTTCTTTTATCGCTAATCGCATCGCAAAGGTTTATAGCTGCAAATTAGCAAATAATAATAAAAAACTATTCGAGTTAGTCATCAAGTTTGAATACATATTGAATATCGCAACGAGGTAAGGCTCATAAAAGTAGTACTAATGTAGTGACTTAGGGGTAGTAAATGTCAAAACCGATTCAATTCGATGTAGTTGGGTTTGGGTAGATGTTTTTTTGAAATATATCATAAGGTATTAATTTAGGCTAAATTCTAAACTTTAACATAATTCATAATATATATATTATTGTATTTCAATTCATATAAATTTTTCTAAATCAGAATAGTCTAGATTTTGCCTAAAATACTCTGTATAGACTTAGAGCTATGGGTCTTCTGATGCGTGCTTTTGAAGCAAGTTGGCAGCTATTACGGTTAGGGTTCAGTAGTCGCTGAGTCCGACATACTTTCTTGCCCAATGGGTTACCGATTCATTGTTGCTTATATGGGTTGCGTGAGGGATAGTAAGGGCGTGAGGTACGAGCGGTCCGAAGTGAGGAGGTACGACGAGGGCAGGACGGAAGCCTACGGCGTACCCCTGTATAGCCCGACCTGAGGTACGAGGGACACGCCCAAAGAAATTATAAGATTTTTGAGAAAAAGTTTATTTTGCAGCAGTGTATCATATGCTCTTCACTTATTTTAAATAAAATTTTTGTTTCTATAATGAAGATGATCAAGTATTTGGGGATAGTTGTAGTCATTGGTTTGGTCATCGGCTCACTTAGCTTTCTTGAGGATGGATTGGATACTCAGGTATTGACTCGAATGGATCGATCCAAAGTAAATGATCCAACTAGGGTTCGCAGTTTAGCTCCAAGATGGCTGATGGAGCAAGCTGCTGCGGCCATCAATGCATACAACTGTGGCTACCGATATACTCTACCCCTGTATCAACCCAACTGGAGATGTATAGGACCTACGGGCAAACCGGACGGGGGGCGAGCTACTGGAAACGGGCAGATACATCGAATAGTGTTTGATCCGAATTATGATGCACAAACTAACTTTCGGGTCTATGCCATCAGTAGTTTTGGTGGTGTTTGGAAGTCAGACACTGAGGAGGTCTATTGGAATAATCTGAATACGGATACGCAATTGCCTTTTGCTTCGGTGTCTGATATGGCGGTACACCCGAGCAAAACGGATGTCCTATTTCTCGCTACGGGAGATGGGGATTATGGGCGGATATTTGATCACAGTTTTGTAGAGATATCAGGTTTGCGGATTGCACCCACTCAGACCTCCGGAGTCTATCGCTCGAGGGATGGTGGTAAAAATTGGGAGAAGATCAATGGACCCAACAATGAACTCTGTAGCACGTTTGAAAGGGGTGGCAATATCCGACGTATTCTGATCCATCCCGATATGGAGGATGTGGCATTTATAGCAACTACGGCAGGTGTCTTTCGATCAGAAAATATTTTGGCAAAAGCCGATGATGTGCGTTGGGTCCTTGTATTGGATGGACAGCAAGTCAACGATACTGAATTTAGGGGTCTGGAAGTCAAGCCTAATAGTGGTGGTCAAATCGTATATGCTTCGGGCTCCGGCATTTATAGGTCAACGGATGCCGGACTACATTGGTCACCGATGACTACTAGGACTGACAATAAAATCAAAGGTCTGGATCTTTCTGCGCTGCCTACCGGAAAAAACCCTCTTCGCATCAATGTTGCTGTAACTCGAGCTGATCCGGATAGGCTATATGCCCATATTTTTGGCAAAAATTATGATCTGAGTTGTGCAGAATGTAAAGCTGACTGTCCGGGTACACAGTCTTGTAACGGCAGTGCTTGTGGCAATAAAAAGAAGTGGGCATGGTTATATGTGTTTAAGGATGAACAGTGGCATAAAGTCTGGGAACAAAATACTTGTAGCTCATTCTATGTCCCGCAGCGTCGTTGGAGTTCTATAGCTGTTTCGCCCATAAATCCCAACAATGTCTTTATAGGCAATACGGTCGTGTGGGGAAATGATCAAGATATAAGCTATCAAGGACTCCTCGGTGGCAAGTCTATACGCAAGGCTTCGATGTACAACGGAACCGGTATCCACGCTGATGTCCATGGCTTGAATTTTGAGCCTGCCAACAACACCCAAGACCATCCTCGCTTGTGGGCTGCGACGCATGGAGGTGTATCTATCAACAGTTATGTCGGTAGATCATCCAGAGCCCGTGCCAAAAAAGCTAGGGCATTTAAGCAACGATGGAAGCGAGTAGATCAAGGACTGCAAGTAGCTACAATTTGGGATTTTGACCAATCAGCCCTTCATCCCGAACAGATCATCATAGGCACGCAAGACAATGGCGTCATCGTACAAACCGGCGATAGCCTTTCGGCAAATATTGGATGGAAATCCATACTGGGTGGCGATGGTTATGGCGCTATGTTTGATGGTCGCAACAATAATGCTTGGATCAAAAATCAATCAAACATTTATCGTTATAATTATGCAACCGGGCGCAAATCTATCGAAACCAAAAGTCTGCCTACGGATCCGGTAGGCGGCACCACCTTTGTCCGTGCACTCAATGGACACAATCACCCCCTTACGGGAAAATTTTATACAGCCTTTGGAGAGCTCTATGAGCGTATGATCGACTATCCGAAGCGAGGAATACATGGCGACAGTATTTGGAAGTTGAGATCGGATGTTGGCAAAGTAATCTCCGGCGGTTGGCAAAGAGAAATATATAATTTTGAAATCTCAGAACGAGATCCTAATTTTATGTATATCGTCTGCTCGGGCAATGATGGTACACCACCTGATGATTTTGCAACAGAACCGCGTCTTTTCAGATCAACGACCGGAGGGTGTGATGGATATTCGGATTACTTGGGTAGGGATACGACCAATCCTTGTTTTGTAGAGATATCTCTTGACGGGCTAGACCCTCAAAATCCCGGTGATACCCGTGTACCTTTCATCACAGATGTAGCCATAGACCCTAGCAACCCAAACCGTATTTGGGTCAGTTTTTCGGGATATGATGCTCGGCTCAAAGTCTGGTCTTGGGAGTATGATCCTCAGAAAGGTCGAGGGTTTTGGTCCAATGCTGATCCTCATAACACGCTCAATAATCTTCCTGTCAATTTTATCAGTTACCAAAAAGGGACGGATGAGCGTCTGTACATAGGAACGGATGCCGGTGTATGGCTCAAAGATGAGGGAAGTGAGCGATGGCAGAAATACGGAGACTTTCCCAATGTACGTGTGACCGGTATGAAACTCAATTACAGTTGTGGTCAGTTATTGGTGGCCACTTGGGGGCGTGGTGTTTGGGTAGGTGATATACTCCCTCCAACACAAGATTATCCCAATCCTCTGGTCATAAAAGATACACAACTTTGGAAAGCAGATCGAACGATCGACAGAAATCTGGTATTAATGGATGGAGCAAATCTGACCATAAATGGCTGTACGGTTGGGATGGCGACCGGAGCCCATATCAAGCTGCACCCCGGGGCTCAATTGACTATCCGGTCAGCGACGTTGACTAATCTGTGTGGTCAACATTGGAAAGGAATAAAAATACTTACTCAGGGGCGTGGAGCAAAAATAAAAATGCCAAAAATTATTTTAGACCAAAGTCATATACTCAAGGCCGAGCAGTCGTTTATATTTGTGGACGAATGAGTAAACTGATGATGCATCAGCCGAGAACTTCAATCAATTTTTGGGCCAACTCGACTCCAATATTGCGTTGCGCCTCTTCAGTACTTCCTCCGATATGCGGACTGAGTGAAATACTGGGGTGGCTGAGGATATCCTGACGTGGTGCAGGTTCATTTAAAAATACATCAAGTCCGGCACCGGCTATTTTTCCTGAGTTGAGTCCTTTTAGGAGTGCATCCTCATCGATAACTCCACCTCTGGCGGCATTGATGAGGATGACGCCATCTTTCATTTGTGCGATTTCGTCTGTACCAATAATTGGTTTACCACCACTAAAAGGTACATGTAAGGAGATAAAATCAGCATTTTGGAGCATCTCTTCCATACTTTTTGTAGTTAGGGATACTTGGAGATCATCTTTATCTGAACCATAAAGTCTGATGCCGATTTCTACTTGATTGATAATCAAGTCCACCGGAATGACCTGCATACCGAGTGCTATGGCAATACGTGCTGTCTCTATACCAATTTTGCCCAGACCTATGATTCCAATGGTTTTTCCTCGTAGTTGCTGTCCTTTGGAGTAACTTTTTTTGAGTGCCTTGAAATCGGAATGGCCTTTGGGGGGCATCTGCCGATTGGCCTGATGTACGCCTCGGGTCAGCGAGAGCATATGTGCAAAAACCAACTCTGCTACGGACTCGGCAGAGGCACCGGGAGTATTGATGACGTGTATATTTTTTTGGCGGGCAAAGTGCACATCAATATTATCCAGACCTACACCTGCTCGGGCAATGGCTTTTAGACCGGGGCAGGATTCTATCAGCTCTTTTCTTACTTTCGTAGCACTGCGTACGATGACCGCATCATATTTCTTTAAGTGATCTTGAAGGTCTTCTTGGGGTATATGATTCATATCGACTTGATATCCTGCTTTTTGAAGTATTTCGAGTCCTGCGGGGTGGAGTCCATCATTGGCGAGTATCCTGATCATAGTCATAATTTTTAGGTTGCAAAGAAAGTTATTTTTTTACACTTTGCGATACAATTTTGACTGATCATGGACAAATATAATGATGATGCTCAGAGCAAATATTTGACACAAAGTAGTCCAATACCTCCCAATACGATCGCATAGGGGAAAGCCATTTTGACCATTTTGCCATAAGACAGATTGATCAGAGGTGCAAGCGAAGAAGTGAGCAAAAACAAAAAGGCTGCCTGACCATTTGGGGTTGCCACACTAGGCAAATTAGTACCAGTATTGATTGCGATAGCTAATTTTTCATATTCCAATCGGCTGAGATTACCTGCTTCGAAAGCTGCTTGTACTTCATTGATATAGACGGTGGCTACAAAGACATTGTCACTAATAGCTGACAATAGACCGTTGGCTATATAAAAAATAGTAGGCTGTATGGAGAAGTCCATCGAAAGGGCATAATCGATGATAGGTTTAAACAGATGCTGATCATGGATCATAGCTACAATAACAAAAAATACAACTAGCAGTCCTGTAAAGGGTAGTGCCTCTTCAAAAGCCGGGCCTATTTGGTGCTCATCGATGATGCCCATAAAGGCTGTTAGAAAAATGATCAGGGCAAGGCCAATGAAACCTACCGGAGCTAAATGCAGGGCTAGCCCTATGATGAGCAGTACCATCGCTATGGCTTGGATGATGAGTCTGTATTTTTCCTTGGCTGTTCTTTTCTCATCTTCTATAGTAGTATAGTTTTCTATAATGATACGAGCTACTTCCGGCAGTTTTGCCCCAAAACCAAATAATTTAAATTTTTCTAAGATTACTGTTGTTGCTAAACCTGCGATAAACACCGGAATAGTAATAATTTTCATCCGGTTAAAAAATTCGATAAAGTCCCAGCCTAGTTTTTCTCCGATCAATAAATTTTGTGGTTCTCCGACTAATGTCATTACTCCTCCCAGAGCAGTACCTACTACACCATGCATGATGAGGCTACGCATAAAACTTCTAAACTGTTCTAGGGTCTCGCCGCTGAGTTGCTTTCGATCCAAAGTTCCTTCATGATCTAGGTCCATATCACTGGAGTGTATCTTATGATAGACTCCATAAAATCCTACTCCGACACTGATCAAAACAGCGGTTACTGTAAGAGCATCCAGAAATGCGGAAAGTACGGCGGCCAATATTACAAACAATATGGACAGCAGCATTTTAGATTTTACTTTTGTAAATACCTTACTAAATATATACATAAGCAAGGGCTTCATAAAATAGATTGCCGCTACCATAAACATCAATAGAAGTATTACTTCGAGATTTAGGGAGACTTCCTTATATGCATTTTTGGGTGTAGTGAGGCTTAGAAAAAGTACTTGAATAGCCAGCAAACCGCCAGTGACAAGGGGATAACACTTCAAGGCCATGGCGAGAGTAAAAATAAACTCTCCAATGATAATCCAAGATGTAATAACAGGCCCTAATAAGAAATAAGATAGGACATTAAAGACTAAGAAAGCCAATATGGTATATTTGTACCATTTAGGGCTATTGCCCAAAAAAAACTTCAGCATAGGATTTGAGTTGATTTAGTTCGTTTTTCTAAAGTCTAGATTATAAACCAATGCAAACTGCAAATACCATTTTCCAAAATCGTTTACCCGCTGTCTGAGCAAGCCGAGTTGGACTCCCGCATGATCATCCAACTGATAGCCTAGTGCTCCATATAATCGATTTCGATCAAAAAAGGTCTTATTTGCGTTTACAAAGACTTCATTATAAAGTCCGACAAACATACTGCCTTTCTCCATAATATTTGTATTGATCGGTATAAATAACATCAGACGATATCGGAAGCGGTCTCGATATTCGCCATTTACCCAACGTTGTTCCAGTCGGTATCGATGTTCAAATTTGACACGACCGAGGCGATTATTGAGTAAGAACTGCTGCCAAATACGGTGTTCAGTTACCTCAGGTTCTTTTTGTTCTGACTCAAATGTGTAGGAAGGAATATAGGCATAGCCAAAAGTAGCCATTGCCTTTTTGGATAAGTGAAAATTTAATCCTGTACGTAATAGTAGCTGCTCAATGTTATTTGGAGTGAGTGTATGATTTCTATATTGGGCTTCTGTATGGACGCTCAAACGGTTACTGACTCTATTCGTTCCAAAATACATTAGCCAGTTGCCGGTCAGGTCTTGTTGAGCCATAAGTGTAGTTGATAAAAATAAAACATAACACAGACTGGAGAATAGATTTTTATAAATATGCATGTTGAATGATTTAATTATTTTTTTTATTGCGTTTTGACGGTTTGTTTTATCCAATCAAGACATTGATGAAAACTGTCAAAAACATGAGCTTTGGGAATTAAGTCCGGTATAATGTCTATCCTCTCCAGCATATAAAGAGGTTGTTCAATGGGATTGACAAGTAATACCTTTATTCCTTTACTAACGAGATCTACCAATACTTCTTCCATAGCATACAGGCCGGACTGATCGATATATTGCATACGCCCCATCCTAATAATCACATACTTAGCTGATTTGGGGATTTGTTTTGCCAATTGTTGGAAGTCACTAGTAGAACCAAAAAACAGAGGTCCTTTGATATGCTTGATGAACACCGAGTTTTTCAAATCTTTTGGAAAGTCACCTTCATCAGGCCAAGACTCCTCTTCGTCAAGTGATTTTACTTCTGATCTCTCGGCTGTGAGATCTCCAATTTTTTTCATAAACATAAGTGATGCTATCACGAGTCCTATTCCTACAGCATACACAAGGTTCCATACGGAAGAGAGCACAAGGACAATAAGCATAATTGCTACTTCGGGTTTGGGCATAAAAGGAATTGCCTTGAGTCCTTTATAGTCCATCACACCGATACCTACAGTGATCAAGATACCGGCAAGTACTGCAGCAGGAATTTTGGATGCAGTTGAACCAAAAGCAAGCAAAATCACCAACAAGAGAATACCTGATATCACGCCGGAAAGTCGAGTTTTACCACCTGCATTAATATTGACTACCGTACGAATCGTAGCCCCTGCTCCAGGTATGCCACCAAAGATTGCACCGATAGAATTTCCAATACCTTGACCTATGAGCTCTTTGTTAGGTTGGTGCCTGGTCTTAGTCATATTGTCAGCGACTACCGAAGTGAGCAGAGAGTCGATCGCTCCTAAAAGTGCCAGTGTCAAGGCTGTAAAAACATAAGGCAAAATATTATTTAATTTGAATTCAGTAAATACTTCTAATACCGGAACGGGCAATCCTTCGGGAATTTTTTCGATGGGCCGATAGTCAAGACCCAGACCAATAGCTAAGCCTGATATAACTAGTAAGGCTACCAAAGTACTCGGAACTGCTTTTGTAATTCTTTTAAAACCAAAAATTATCAATATGGTGCCAAGTGCCAAGAGTAGCTCGAGCCAATTGACATTTTGAAAAGCACGTGGCAACAATTTAATCGATCCGATCACGCCTGAAGCTTCTTTTCCGGCGAGGGTTTTTGCCTCTTTAAGAATTTGAGATTCTGTGATGAACTTTGCACGATGTATTGTTTCTTTGAAATCCTCAAGAACAAGGATACCTTCTTCCATTTCTTCGTGCAATATATTGTCCAGTATTAACTCTTCGGCGCGTGGTTTGAATTGAGCGACATATTCCATATCTTCTTTTGGATAATATCCCAATGAAGGTAAAACCTGAGTTACCAATATGATCACTCCTATGGCCGTCATAAAACCGGATACTACGGGATAAGGTATATACTTAATATATTTTCCCATACCAATCAGACCCAAGCTCACTTGCATCAAGCCCGCCATCAAAAATACTGCCAAAATTATTGGCAAAGCCTTTTGTAAGTCTCCATCATTGATCGCAATAATACTTGCTATGACCACCATACTTACAGCTGTCATCGGAGCAGTAGGACCGGATATCTGTGTGGCAGTACCCCCAAATAAGGCAGCAAAAATACTGACAAAGATGGCACCATAAAGACCGGCACTCGGTCCGAGCCCGGAACTGACTCCAAATGCCAAGGCTAATGGAAGGGCAACAATACCGGCAGTAATCCCACCGAATAAATCTCCTTTGATGTGCTTCAGAGAAAAACTAAAAGGTCTTTTCATAATTTTGATCTTAGTTATAAAAAAATCACCCTACATATAGCAGATGTAGGGTGACGTATTTTTAATATTATTCAGTATTACCATTGACCAAACGAAAGTGCTGTATGGGCATTTCTTCCTTATCACCATACAAATCAATTACATTCACCTCTATATTTTTAAGTTCTGCATTGATGACAAAATCTTCAATAATCTCTACAACATCAAAGTGTATAAACTTTGATTTGCTTGCATCGATTGTCACTTTGGTGCCTTCCGGTATTTGGTCCAAAGTTTTTAATATCGATGCCTTATTTAAAAAAGTAACATCTTCTGACAATTCTATTTTTATATTGTTCTTGCCTTCGAGATTTTCATTTTGCAATCTAAATGGTATTTTAAAATTATTTCGCAAAATAACAAATATCGCTACAAGCATTCCCAAACCAATGCCGGTGAGCAAATCTGTAAAAACAATCCCTAAGATAGTTATTACAAAAGGTACAAACTGACCTAAGCCTTGAGCGTACATTTTTTTGAATAACGCCGGTTTTGCGAGCTTGTAGCCCACTAACAACAGTATAGCTGCCAAAACACCCAAGGGTATCTGATTCAGAATTTTTGGAATAACGATAACACTTATCAGCAAGAAAAAACCATGAATGATGGCCGAAGACTTCGTTCGACCTCCTGACTGCATATTGGCACTACTTCGCACTATAACTTGTGTAAGCGGAAGACCTCCCAAAAAACCTGACAATAGATTACCTACTCCTTGGGCCTTTAACTCGCGATTAGTAGGAGTAACTCTTTTTAAGGGATCCTGTTTGTCGGTTGCCTCTACACAAAGTAAAGTCTCGAGACTTGCTACTACCGCAATAACAATTCCTGTTATAAATACATCGAGTCGTGTTAAAGCAGAAAAGTCAGGTCTAGTAAAATTGGACAAAAAATCACTCATGCTTTCAGGCACAGGCACCTTCACTAGGTGGCTTGCTTGGATCATCAGATCCGGCTTGGATTTAAAGAAATTGTACAAAACAATTCCAAGTACTACCGCTACTAGAGGGCCTTGTATCAATCGGGTAAACTTGAACTTTTTCATGAAGGATGTTTCCCACAAAATCAATATAAATAAGGCAATCGATGAAACTATTAATACTCCCGGGGTAACATAATTCAGCATATGTATCAATTCGTCAAAAGTGTTATGACCATCTGCCTGAACAAACCCAAAATCTCCCTCAGGAACACTATCGTATCCAAAAAAGTGTGGGATTTGTTTTAAGAAAATTACGATACCTATCCCGGATAACATCCCATGAATGACAGAGGATGGGAAGAAATATGCAATAATTCCCATTCTTGCAAATCCCATGATCAATTGGAGTATGCCCGCAATCATTACGGAAACTAAAAAAATATCAAAACTGCCAAGTTCGGTTATTGCATTGAGTACGATAACTGCAAGTCCGGCAGCCGGACCGCTCACTCCCAGAGGTGACCCACTCAATGCTCCTACCACTATACCACCTATTATTCCGGCAATTAATCCCGAAAACAATGGAGCCCCAGAAGCCAAAGCAATACCCAAGCATAGTGGCATAGCTACCAAAAATACCACTATACTAGCCGGTATATCGTTCTTAAAGTTCTTTAATGGGTGTAAGTTTATATTATTATTCATTTTTTTATATTTTTATTATTACCTCCGTTTAAGACTATTGTCCTTCCTTTTTCTTACGAGATTGAAACAAGCGAGTAACGAATTCAATCAAAACATTGATCATTCTCATCATTTGAGAAAGAGAGAGGAAGCTATAATATTGTATCCTCTCTCTTATTACTAAGCTCCCTCGTAATTAGGATATAGCTTTAATACAAGATAAAATTGTTCATTTAATTAATTACAAAAAATCCACTTTTCCACTTGCTACATCATACATCGCAGCTACGATATCAATCTGACCGGCATCATACATCTCCTTAAGCACAGGACTTTGGTTTTTGATATTGTCTATAGTCAGTTGTACATTTTTCATCGCAACTCGATTTACAAAATCGATGTTTTTGGATGATCGATCTTCATCACTTCCGGAAGGCGTGGCATCAACGGCGGGCTTTATTTTTTGGAGCATCTGTGTCAGGTTGCCCAACTTGGCATCATCACAAGCTCCCTTGACCGCTCCACATCCGGTATGTCCCATGACGACGACCGCTTTGACACCTGCTAGTTTACAGGCAAACTCCATACTTCCCAAAATGTCCTCATTGACAAAATTTCCTGCCACACAAGCACTAAATATATCACCTATCCCCTGGTCAAAAATAATCTCGGCAGGCACACGAGAATCAATACAACTCAGTACAACAGCAAAAGGATACTGACCACTTGAGGTCTCCTTGATTTGTTGGCTATAGTCTCTTTCCAGTCTTTTGTTTTCTAAAAATCGCTGATTGCCGGATTTTAATAAATCTAGAGCAAGTTGAGGTGTAATACTCGACTGAGTCTCAGGACTTTGCGTTTTACTGTTATCTATATGTATATTCATGTTTTTTTGTTTTTAGTTTTTTTCGTCGTCAGCGACTTTTTGTTAAATGCTGACAACTTAAATTTGTAATAAAAATTAATTCGGAATAAAAACTGGTCATCTGATGAGTAATAACATCTCAAATTTTCAGATTATTAATAGTGCGATCTCAGTCTTTAGGTATCGACCAAACAATCATCACACTATGAAAACCACAACTCAGGAGGAGGTGTAGTAATCTCAGGATGGTGTATAGGAGCAAAGCGCTCTGCGTGCTCTGTGCTGCTACCGAATCGCTCAATATAGATTTTGGGCGAAAATATTGCTGGTGTAATCTTGTCATCCTCCACCTTGGTATTCTCTTCTTCGGATTCACCATCCATATTTATAGAAATTTCAGTAAGATCAAACGCATTGTCTAAAATTACATACAGTGGAGAGATGATGTTGACCCATAGTTGACCTATCATTAGAAGCAAAACTATGCTTCTAATATATATCGTATATGTACGTTTCTGGTCCAACTTCATAATAATAGCTGTTATTTTACAGCGCAAATGTAACATTTTATCTGTACAATAGTTTACCGCCCTACTATCTTTGATGTTAACAAAAGCATAATACTAAGACTAAATGAAGGACAGGTTCTAAACACACATAAGCCTTATTTTTTGCTGATCCGAATGATCGTGTTGTAGTTGAGCTTGGGAGACAGGATTTGACACGCAATCTCAGGATGATTTTTTTCATAGCGCATACAAAAATTAAGTGGATGAAAGCTAAATAAGATGAGGCTGTCATGCTCCTCAAACAATTCCGGGATCGTTGCTTTACTTAGGTTGGGGATGCCGTGTTTCTCCAGATAATAGGGCAAACCATGGGGTTCACTCCCTCGGATGATGACGAAGGGGATATTAGGATCGATACTATCCTTTAGGAATTGGATTTCGGCATTGGGATGATAATGCGATAAGTAGAAATTGTAGTAAAGATTATGCCCATGCCCCTGTGTCCGTATATCTTGCAAGATGTGATGGTCGATTTTTTTGAACTGAAAAAACAGATGGACTCCCAGCCCAAATAGGAGTACTAACAGAAGGTGCTCAAAGCGACAACCTCGCTTTTGCAAATATGTATAAGCGTAATAAAGACCGATCGCCATGAGTAGATCTAGGGCAGGAGCCAGATTGGCAAATACACGATACGGTGCGGCATCTCCTCTCAAAAAACTGATCAAAAATGGAAATAATAATATGGACAAAAATAACCAAAAGTACTCAGAGAACCCTTCTCGTCTAGTACCTTGAGCATAGATATACCCCATCAGGGCCGCGATGAAGATCAACCATCTAGCTGATACGAAATGTAATAAGACACTCGGTGCTACGTGATTTAATATCACCCAATTGAACCATTGAGACGAATGCACATATTTATTAAAAAAAACCTCGTCAAGTATAGGGATATAGAAGGTCACTCCAAGTCCGATGCCATATAGTATTGCCACAGCCCAATACCATGAAGAATCATTTATATACTCTTTTAGATCAAATCGATACCGCACAAAAGACCTGAATCCTATAAATATAATGATCGACATAAAAAAATATACATTGAGTGGAATCGTATAGAAAGCTAGGGCAGTTAGGACTACGATCGGAATCTGATTTTTAGACTTATTGGTTTTTAGACAAACCAGACCATAGTAAACCATCATCCAGTCAAGCATGGTGCTCAGCCCATATCCTCTAGCCTGAAGTGCCATATTGATATAGGCTATATTACTCACCAAAAGTATTGCCGCCAACAATCCGAGATGCCATCCACCGATAAGTTTTCCTATTCTGAATACAAAAACTATGGTCACGATAGAATAAACTAAGCCCAATATTCGTAGTGCCCACGGATGATCCATCAGATCAAATAAGTCCTGAAGCCCAATGAGTTTTAGATAGATACTATTGATCAAGTTATAAAAAACATGATTGTTAGGTACGTGATAATCCGTTATAGTAGTCCAAATACCTTCTAGTGTAAAACACCGCAAAGAATAGAGCTCGTCATTCCAAAAATCTAAATGGATATGCCGTAACTGGATGATACCATACCCTATAAATATGAGTAGGAGTAGAAATTTTAAAATAGATTTGTTCTCTTGCATTATTTCTTGCACTTTCTATCTCTACCAAAAATATAACCAATGCCAACGCAAACCGTTGATCCGATTGATTTCGATTGCAGGTGCCGGTATCTTAATAAAATTTATTCCTGAAAAGACTGCCTTAAGAAAGGCACTCTTGGTTTTGATTTTTGACAA
>JAJRUR010000338.1 GCA_024277695.1 Bacteroidota bacterium
AGATGTGCCAGGAGGTTTTGCATGTCTCCTTCGTCTTCTATATCGGTATTGGTCATGTTAGCGATATCTAGTATAAAGCTACCACCGGTGATTTTGCCTCCGGCGACAGTAATTGATCCATTACTCACCGGAATAGTACCGGTATGAAATTTTGTGGGTTTAAATCCTTTCCAGTTGACTGCGGTGGTAGAGGCATCTATGTTATAGACCCCATCTACTAACTCGATGGTTTCGCTCGGAGCTTTGCTATTATCTTGAATGGCAGATGCATCTGATTTTTTGTCTGATTTGCATGCGCTAGAACTCAGGACGATTGCAAAAAGCGATAGGATAAGTAGTTGTTTCATAAGATTTGATTTTGGATTTTAGAATAAAATGACTAATTTAATATAACTTGATAATGTTTTGGGCTATTTCTTTGAGGTTGTTGTAGATGCTCACATGCGCAGGTGTTTCAAAATGGATATTTTTTACTTGATAGCCACTTATGATAATTCGTGTATCTACACTTAACTTTGCAAGGTGAGTGATATATTCTTTGACAGAACAGCGGCAAAATTTTTCAGAAAGAAATGTCATGACCAAGTGGGGCTTGCGTTGTTGGATGAGTTGTTTGATTTCTTGGATGCGTTCTATTTTGCCTACATTGATCACATTGTACCCTTGTTCGGTTAACAACAATTGAGAAAATAACAAACAGAGCTCTGAGCGGTTGCCCTGTGGCACATAAAGGATAGCTTCTTTGGTGCCATGATGCGTCGTTTCGGCACGTTCGATTTGTGTAGCGAGTTTTCTCAGAATCAGTTGCTCGACGAATTCTTCTTGTATATTGTTTATTTCGCCTGTGAGCTTCATGACGTGGACTTTGTTCTTGAGGGGAAACACCTCTTGAAGCATCGCTTGAACAACTCCCTTTTCCACAAACTTTTTATCGATCCAATCGGAGATCATTTGAGGTTTGAGCTTGATGATAGCACGCCGGATAATCTCAGGGTGGTCGCAAGTCAACATTTTGCGTTCACAGCAACAGATAGCTTGATGGTCAATTTCGTCTTTGGACATTTCGGCAATCCGCGAAATCTTAATGCCGTCTTTTTTCAGTACAGCTATACACTTTAGCAGTTCTAGGTCTTTTTTTAGATAAGAACGCCTATTCGCCGGATTACGTGTAGGATTGAGGAGTCCATAGCGTTTTTCCCAAGCGCGTATGGTGTGGGCTTTTATGCCGGTCAGTTTTTCTAGCTCTCTGATGGTATAAGATTCCAAACCTATTTTTAATGTCATTTTATGGACAAATACACTACATACTACAAAAATGTAGCTGAGTACTTAACATTTTAAGCTTGTTTTGGTTTATAAACCACGACAAGGAGACCAAAATCATAGGCTCGATGGCAAAAATCCGTCGATTTCGGGCTATGAAAATGATATTTGGGATTGATAATAAAAAGAATGGTTGGTATTCTTTGTCGTTAAAAGCAAAAATCAAATGAAGATAGGTATAATATGTTATCCGACTTTTGGAGGTAGCGGTGTTTTGGCTACGGAGTTGGGGATGGGGATGGGAGAGTTAGGTCATCGGGTACACTTTATTACCTACCAACAACCGGTCAGGTTCAATGCTTTTCAAGAAAATGTATATTTTCACGAAGTCGCTGCTGAAGAGTATCCGCTCTTTGAGTACACGCCATACGAAACGGCTTTGGCGAGCAAAATTGCTGATGTGGCTTTCCATGAAGGGTTGGATATACTCCACGTGCATTACGCTATTCCACATGCAACAGCTGCCTTTTTGGCTCAGGCCATACTAAAGTCCAAAGGGATAGAGATTCCTTTTATTACGACGCTGCACGGAACGGATATTACGCTGACAGGAGTAGATAAGTCCTATGCTCCGGTAGTGGAGTTTGGGATCAACAATTCCAATGGAGTTACGGCAGTATCGGCGGATCTAAAGAGACAAACCCTAGAATATTTTGATATTAAAAAGGATATCAAAGTGATCTATAATTTTGTCAATTTTGATCGTTTTAAGCGAACCAACAAAGAGCACTTTAAGAAAGCGATTGCACCAAATGGTGAGAAGATACTCATACATGTGTCCAATTTTCGCAAAGTGAAGCGTATCCAAGACATTATTTGTGCATTTGGTATTATCAAAAAAGAGATTCCCTCCAAGTTGTTGCTGATAGGGGATGGTCCTGATCGTATCCGTATGGAAGAACTCTGCCGATCTTTGGACTTGTGTGAGGATATCCGGTTTTTGGGCAATCAAAATGCAATCGAAGAGCTTCTGGCGATAGCTGATGTATTTTTGCTGGCAAGCGAAAAAGAAAGTTTTGGACTGGCGGCTTTAGAGGCTATGGCTTGTGAAGTGCCTGTCATCTCGACCGATGCAGGAGGTATTCCGGAGATCAATATCGATGGTCAGACCGGATTTGTCCATTCAATCGGTGATATACAGGCTATGGCATCCAGTACGATCAAACTATTGAAGGACGAACAGCTCCTCCAAAAGCTAAAAAAACAAGCTAGACTTCAAGCTGAGCGCTTTTCACTTCCGGTGATACTCCAAGAATATGAGTCGTATTATCAGCAGGTCATTGCAGAGTTTGCCGAGAAGTGATCTATCTCGCTCAGGAGTATAACTTAGAGTTAGTAAGTCCCCATTTTTGTAATCGATGCACGATCGATACGCGCAATACACCAAGTCCGTATTTTGCACTACGTACAAAATTGATAGATGAGGCTTCATCAAAATATTTTGTTGGGCAGGTGATCTCAGCAATTTGAAATCCCTTATAAATGATTTGAGAGAGCATCTCGTTATCAAATACAAAGTCATCCGAATTATTTTCAAAATTGATATTATGGAGTACTTTTTTTGAAAAGGCGCGATAACCGGTATGGTATTCTGAAAGTTTGTATCCGATGAGTAGATTCTGGACAAAGGTCAAAAAGCGATTAGCTATGTATTTGTAGATAGGCATCCCGCCGTCTAGAGCTCCTTTGCCTAGGATTCTGGAGCCTAAGACTACCGGATAGAGTTCTTCTCCGATGATATTGACCATGGCCGGAATGAGTTTGGGGGTGTATTGGTAGTCCGGATGGAGCATGATGATGATATCTCCATTTAGCTGCAATGCTTTGCGATAGAGTGATTTTTGATTAGCGCCGTAGCCCTTATTGCTTTGGTGCGCAATGATGTGCCGGAGTTGGAGTTTTTTGGCTATAGCCAATGTATCATCGCGGCTGGCATCATCACACAAAATGACCTCGTCCACCAGATCAAAAGGTATTTCGGCGTAGGTTTGTGCAAGAGTCTGAGCGGCATTGTAGGCAGGCAGTACGACGATAACTTTTTTGGATTTGTACATATTGCATCTTTATATACTTACAATGACAAATAAACTACAATAAATCCAATTATTTTTATCTGTAGTCCAAATACTCATCTCGTAATATGGGATTACGCAATTTAGTACGGCGGGACGACCTGCAAATATGTCCTACGCATACATACTCATATATAGCTCAAGCAACTCCCCTTTATTCTATTTTATAGCTACCCAAACTCGGATATACTATTCCTGAATCGAAATCAAATATGCTATGAGTTCTCCAAGTTTTCCTTTGAGCTGATCTTCGTCTAGATGCATCTCTTGCTTGAAGACTTCACCCCATACAGGCATTTCACGATCACCATGGGCTTTGACTAGTTTACGTCCATCGATCATTCGAGCGATTTCGAGTACAGGAAATTCAGCAGTTCTGCGGCTTTTGAGTATTTGGGTCAGATCTGCAGGTTGTTTTTTGAGACTGGCAGCCATTATGCCATCACCTTTCTGACCGTGACAAGAGTAACAATATTGCTTGAATAGTTTTTCGCCTCGTACTGCTTGGGCTTGTCGGGAATTAGCCGGAGGCCCGGATTCGCAAGCTGTCCAAAACAACGGGATCAATAGATAAATGAGATTTGGGAAATATTTTAAGTTCATCATGACTTAGTTTTTTGTATTCATCAGATAAGTACAATGTATAGGACATAAGTGGCTTATACGATGACCCTGCTCAGTTTATGAATTGAGTTCGGTTGGGACGGAATTCTTTGGGTCAATGTAGGCGCATTCTAAAATATTATTACTTTTACTCGACCAAAATTGTTTAGTCCACTGTCAAAAAGAAGCAAAACTAAAAGACTGAAGTCTAGTAAAGATTCTGATTTGATTGCAGAATTTGTCCGTACTAATGACCAAAATGTACTAGCAGAACTATACAGCAGATACATTGAGCTCGTCTATGGTGTTTGTTTATTTTATCTGAAGGACCGACATAGAGCGAGCGATGAGACGATGAGTATATATGTACAATTGGTCAAAAAACTTCATAGACAAGAGATAAAAAATTTTAAATCTTGGCTGCACGTGCTTACAAAGAATCACTGTCTAGGTATCTTACGTAAGGCCAAGAGGGAGAGGATGACCCTATCGCTCGACCCTTCTTTTATGCATTTGGACGAAGCACTGCATCCTATAGAGGAGAAAGAGAGAGAAGATGGTATGGAGCAACATTTGGAAAATTGTCTTGAGCAGCTAAATCCAATTCAAAAACAAGTGCTTTTGGCATTTTATTTTGAGGGCAATAGTTATCTGGAGATCGCTCAAGCAAATGGATGGGATATCAATAAGGTACGCTCTAATATGCAGAACGGAAGGAGAAATCTAAAAAACTGTATTCAACTCCAACATGAAAGATAAGCAAATATATCAATGGTCTCCCGGGGATGTAGAGCGCTATCTATCCGGAGCGATGAGCGATGATGAGCAAAAGCGCAT
>JAJRUR010000339.1 GCA_024277695.1 Bacteroidota bacterium
ATTTTTTTAACGAAGAAGTCGTCCAAGAACTCAAGTTGCGATAAAGCTGTTATTGTCCCGTAATTTTTTTATCTTTACGGCACATCGCATAAATTTGAGATGCAGATGTATTTGTATATTTTAGAGTCTCTCCATTTGACTGAGCCGATATGGTGAGGGTACGAATACTTCTTAGTGTAGATTATGTGTGGACAACACTTGAGGCTTATCGTTTTAACTAATCAAATAATAATTTTATGTCTGAGTCATTAAAAAAAATAGAACTCTTACATCGTCAAAAAGAAAAAGAGTTGCAAGAACTCTTTGATAGAACCAATTGGATCTTTGATGAAGAAGAAAAGAAGAAACTGCCTAGGCGCAAGAAAGAAATCTATATGCCGGATGGGATAGATGTGCTCAAACTGACCAATAGCATGGAGCTCGAAGTAGATTGGAAGAAAAATCTTACTAAAAAAAGTATGTTTCCGCTCGTGATGATGACGATTTTTTGGAACATCGTAGTATTTGTCATTGTTATTGGGATGGTAAGTGCCGGGGCTTTAACGAGCTTGGTATTTATATCCCTTCATGCATTGATAGGAACCGGTATGCTGTACTATATTCTTTCTCTGCTTTTTAATCAGACCAGAATATTTATCTCTGCTGATAAGATTGAGATCAATCACACTCCTGTATTTTCTATTTTTCATCGAAATAGAACTATCCAAACCAAGGATATTAGTCAGTTTTATGTCAAAAGATATGTGAGTGGTACGGTGAATGGAATCCCCAATTACGCTTATGTCCTTTTGTGCAAAACGAAATCCGGCCAAGTCCATACTTTGATCAAAGGATTGAATCACGAATCTTTATTATTTTTAGAGCAAGAAATTGAAAACTATATCGGGATAAAGGATAAAATAACGGGAGATGAATTTATCGATGAGCAATACAGTAAAACATGAAAACTTTGTTGATCATAGTATGTACTTTATTTTGCCTTAGCACACTATCAGCTCAAAGTAAAGATCATTTTCCTTTACTACATCAAAAATTATTTGAACAAGTACCGGAGTCTAAAGATTCAGCATTATGGATACGATCTGTACTATATGATTATTCTTTTATTTTACCATCATCTTTTTTTTGTGTTTTAGAAAATAAAAGAGATCGAAAGACACCGATCAAGCTCAGGTTCCGATTGGGTACAGTCCAATATGTAGATCAATTAGAGGGAAAATGATTATAGGATCGATAAACTAAGATGACCATAAGTTTTTTACTAATCTATTGATTCTAAATGCCAGCCAAAACATTACAGGCACAACTACCAAAGTCAAAAAGGTAGCAAATACTAGTCCGTATATAATAGTCCAAGCCATAGGCCCCCAAAAAGACACATTATCACCACCGATAAATATTTGTGGATCCCAACGTTCGATGAGTGTAAAAAAATTAAAATTAAAACCAATGGCTAAAGGGATCAGACCGAGTACCGTAGTGATAGCTGTAAGTAATACCGGTCTGAGGCGGGTAGCACCTGCTTTTTTAATTGCCCAACGGATGTCACTACTATCGAGATCAAATTTGTCTGTTATTTTATTTTCATTCAGTTTACGATCGATGAGTAAGTTGATATAATCGATCAGAACGATGGCATTATTGACTACAACTCCGGCTAGCGAAATGATACCCACTCCGGTCATAATTACTACGATATCACGCCCTGTAAATACATAACCCAAGAATACACCAATGGTCGAAAAAAGTACTGATAGGACGATGATAAAAGGAGAACTGATGGAATTGAACTGCGTGACGATAATCAGAAATATCATAAAGAGAGCTACCAGAAAGGCAGATTTTAAGAATCCCATATCCTCGGCTTGCTGTTGTTGCTCTCCGGTAAACTTATATTTGTAGTCTCGGGGCATCTCAAATTCCGGCATAAGGGTTTTGAGTTCTTCGACGATTTCATTGGCATTATAGCCGTCCAATACATTGGAGTATATAGTAATGACACGCTCCAAGTCTTTGCGTCGAATAGAAGAATATGTAGTAGAATACGACACATCAGCTACAGCTGATATAGGGATCTGGACTATACGACCATTCGCCTGATTTCTGAAAGTAATTTTTTGATTGAGTAGATCGCCGATATTATTTCTATATTTTTCTTCTAAGCGTATAAATATAGGATACTCGTCCTCACCGATTTTGTATTTTGACACTTCCTTTCCGAAGACGGATGTGCGTATGGCATCTGCTATAGCAAATGTGGACAACATATACTTACGAGCAGTTTCTCTATTTATTTTTATGAGCAGCTCGGGTTTGCCAAGTTGTACATCCGCATTGAGCTCTTCGATTCCCGGTACATTTTTGCTGCGGATAAAATCAATAAGACGCTCAGAAATTATAGAAAGTTGGTCGATATCTTTGCCTTGAATCTCTAGATTGATAGGCTTTCCGGTAGGAGGTCCTTCAGCATTTTGATCGACAGTAATTTTGACACCGGCATATCCCGTCACGGCATCACGGATAGCATTCATTGCATCTACGCTCGAATAGTTACCTCGCTCTTTGTCCGGTACGAAGGATACAGTGATCCGCGCCTTGTGCGGTGAAGCACCGGGTTCGGGAGGTGAATTAGGGTCTGAGGTATCTTCGCCTATCTGTGTGAGTACAGCCTCTACAATAGGACGATATGGTTCGATAGCTTGGATTACTTTTTTTTCAATATTCAGTGTCATATCATTGGTAGCTTCGATATCAGTTCCGATCGGCATCTCGATAAAAGTATTGACATATTTGGGATCTGTAGTCGGAAAAAAATCTATGGCCGGCATATTTATTTTTAACAATATTGCCGAAAGGACCAAAAGCAATAGGGTAGTGCCAAAAACTGTCAGAGGCCATGCCAAGGCTATCTCGACAAATCGATAATATACCTTCTCTAGCATGGGTAAAAATCGATGTTGAAAAATCATAGCCACAGGCCTCAATACAAAATAATTGATCAAAGTAAATCCTGCTGCAATGGCAGCAAAATTTCTTACAGGCTGTATTTGGAGTATGTGTCCGGTGATACTTACTAAGCTGAGTACAATAACCGTGATCAAGATCCGAATCCATGCTTTCTTATTGGATTGTTGATCTGCTTGCTGATTTTCTACTTTCATAAAAAGTGCAGTCAGAACAGGATTGATGACGAGTGCTACAAAAAGGGAAGAACCTAAGACGATCATCAAAGTAAGAGGCATATATTTCATAAACTCACCCATAATCCCAGGCCAAAACCAAAGGGGCAAAAAGGCAGCCAAGGTCGTAGCTGTAGATGCTATAATAGGCATAGCAACTTCTGCGGTGCCCCGTTTTGCGGCTTCGATAGCACTTGCACCTTCTTGCCGATAGCGGTAGATATTTTCGACTACGACGATGCCATTATCTACTAAAAGACCCAGTGCGAGAATGAGCGAAAAAAGCACTACAATATTCATCGTAATACCTAAAAGGTTTAAGATAAGAATACCCATGAGCATGGATAAGGGAATGGCTATACCGACGAACAAAGAATTTCTAAAACCCAAGAAAAATAAAAGTACCAGTATGACGAGTATGACACCGGAAATGATACTGTTTTCTAAATTGGTGACTCCGTCACGTGTGTGCACCGACTGGTCGTTAAACAAACTGACTTTTAGATCTGTAGGCAAGGCTTCTCGTTTTGCTTGCTGGAGGATGCTAGTGATCTTATCCGAGGCATCCAAGAGATTGTATCCGCTGCGCTTAATGACATCCAATGCTACTACGGGTTTTAGGTCTGATCGTGCGTAGCTGCTACGATCTTTGTATCCAAAGTGGACTTGGGCGATATCCCGTAGATATACAGGTGCTGCGTTTTCGCTTTTGACGATCATATTACGTATTTCGTCTGCATCCTCGAATTCGCCGATTACGCGTACTGCTCTTTTGAAGTCCTTCATGAGGACTTCGCCACCGGACATGGTCAGGTTTTCAGAGGCAATGGCATTTTGGACATCCCCAAAACTCACCTCTCTAGATTCCATAAGGTAGGGGTCGAGATCTATTTTTATCTCGCGGTCGAGTATGCCCTTGATGACCACATCACTGATCTCTCGGAGTTGTTCGATCTTGTCTTCGAGGTATTCGCCATAGGCTTTGAGTTGGTCGTTGGTATAGTCACCGGACAGATTGATCGTCATGATCGGAAATTCTGAAAAATTGATATCCTCCACAGCAGGATCGGTATCGAGATCGCTCGGGAGTTCTGCTTTTGCGATATCTACTGCATCTTTGACTCTGCGCAGGGCAACTTCTATATCTACATCCGTTCTAAACTCGGCGATGATCACAGAGTAATCTTGTAGGGAGGTGGAAGTAATTTCTTTAACTCCATCGACCGTTTGCAATTCTTTTTCGATCGGTCGTGTGATGAGGTTTTCGATATCTTTGGCAGAGTTTCCAAAATAGACTGTATTGACAAATACTTGTGGAAAAGTGATCTCAGGAAACTGCTCTTTGGGCATAGATTTATAACCCATTACTCCAAAAAATAAAATCATCAAGGCGACTAAAATCACCGAAGTCCTATTGTCAACAGCTGTGGATGAAATAAAAAAATCACGAACTACATTTTTATTTTGAAAGTCGGACATGTCTAATTGTTGATGATTTTCAGATAATTATTTTCGCTTATTTGTTGAGCTCCATCTACAATGAGGAGATCACCCGGCTCAACTCCTGAAGAGATGACTGCTACATCGTTGTAATACTCTTCTACGATGACTGATTTTTTGATAGCTACATAATTATCATCTTGAAGCCGTGCAGTAAAAATAAATCGATCCCCGTTGATCTCTTGGTGTATGAGTTTGGCAGGTATGACCAAAGCATCTGGGATGGTTTTTTCTTTGATTTTCATCAAAGCCAGCATGTTGGGTTTGAGCAGACCGCTTTTATTTAATATATTGACTTCAACGGCAAAAGTTCTATTTGCAGGGTTGATACTTGAACCAACTCTAGATACTTTTAACTCTTTTTTGAGATCCAATACCGGAATATGTATATACACTTTATCTCCCTTACTTATAGAACGGATATAGTTTTCGGGTACATCAGCCGAAATTTTGAGTCGATGCGTATTGAGGATTTTTAATATAGGGATACCCGGAGCTGCCACTTCTCCTTTTTTGACAAAAATCTGCTCTACGATTCCTGATATAGGAGCATATATGTTGGCCTTGGAGAGTTGATAATCTATAGTGACCAGACTTTTTTCCAGTCGCTCCTTGGCATTTTTGGCTTGTAAAAATTGTATTTCGGATCCTATTTGTTTATTCCATAGACGCTCCTGTTTTTCAAAAACTTCTCTTGCCAGATTTAATGCTGTTTCGATCTCTGCTCGTTGTTTTCTCAAGGACTCCATATTGAGTTTTGCGACAAGCGCTCCTCGACGAATAAATTGGCCTTCTTGTGTATAGAGTCTGACTATCCTGCCACCACTTTCAGCCGAAACCAAGATTTCTTGATCACTGATGATGTTGGCTTGAATGTCTATAAATCGATCAAAATTTTGTTGCCGCAATGTATCTACAGTAACATTTTTATAATTGATGCTCCGGGATGTAGGGTCTAGTATTTCTATTAAAGAGTCGAGTTTTTCAAGTTGAAGTTGCAGTTGGATAAGCTCCTTGCGCTTATGTTTTTTTATTTTTTTTAGAGCCGGTAGGTCATCTTTTGGCAGTTCGTTAGTACTAGTGCCTTGTCTGCAGGCAAGAGTGAGGCTGATGAACAAGAAGAATAATATGATTTTTTTCATATGGTGCTAAATTTATATTTTGCCTAAGGCTATTTGCAAATTGATTTTTGTGGATAGAAGCTGGTATAGGGACTGAATATATAGTTGTTCTGCTGCGAAATAATCCCGCTCAGCTTGTGATAGTTCGAGGCTGGAACCAACTCCCTCTCTGTATTTGGTCTGAGCAGTTTGATAAATAGCATCTGCCAGTTGCATGTTTTCTTTTCGATTGGTCATATCTATCAAAGCGTTTTGGTAGTTTATATATCCGTTTTTTACCTGAAGAGTCATTGCCCGTTCAAAGTTTTTTATATTAAGTTGATTTTGAGCTACATCGATGCGCGCCCTCTCTATTTTGGCTTTTTTGTCTCGAGCATCGTATATGGGTATCTGGATGTTGAGTCCTGCAGCAGAAGTCGGAATCCATTGATTGGCACCAAAAAGAAAATCATCGTCTTGGAGTGACCTCGACAAATTAGCAAATACAAATACACTGGGGAGATAAGCTTTTTTGTGGCGTTTGATGTTGAGTTGATTGAGTTGTTGATTTTGTTCCAGAATTCGGTATTCAGGTCTCAAGTCAAATACTATATCTTCAGAGGATAGATCTTTGGTCACTTCATGCATAAGCAATAATCGATCGATTTCATCACTGAGTTCGATGTCTTTTTCCGGCGGATAATTCATCTGAAATTTTAACAAATTTTTGCTCAACGCATAGATTCTTGAAATGTTCTCATAGTTGCTTTGGAGTGTGTGCAAAGAAAAAGAGAGCCGGTCGATGTCTAGTTTTTCTATGAGTCCTTCTTTGTATATTTCTGTAGATTGGTCTAAGGTGTTTTTTAGATTTTGGATGTTTTTATTTAAAATATCGCGTTGCATTTTGTTGATCAATACAAGGATATATGCTTTGGATACATTGGATCTGGTGGTATAGATAGATTGGTCTTTTTGTTTTTTGATGAGCTCTCTAAAAAGATTTTGGGCTCTGAGACCAACTATATATGATCCGTCAAATAACATAGCATCAGCTCGGATGCCCCCGGTGAGATTATGCCGTTGGCCAAAAGGAATATTGAATGTTTGTAATTCGGGAAATGGAATCGGATCCGGCGTCACCTGGTTTTCATTGAGGACATTGATTACCGCCGGTGTGATAAAATCTGTAGTGGGTTGGGCAAATATTTCAAAATTATATTGATAGCTCACTGAAGCATTTACCTTGGGCAAACCTATAGCCTTATATTCTATCAACTGTGCCTCAGCATCTCGAATGTTTAATGAATCCATCTTCAAATCAATACTATGCTGTAGAGCATATTGGATGGCTGCTTCGAGACTAAATGTCTCTTGTGCGTGCAGGCCACAAAAAAAGAAATTTAACACAATGATCTGGTGAAATATTCGATTCTTCATATGCCGTTGTTTAAATATTTTTTAAATAATCTGAGACCTTTTGTCGTACAGATACTATGCATGTGATATTTGATGTGCTCCAGAAATACTTTATCTCTGTGATATTTTGTAGCATCAAAAAGTGTATCATCTACTATAAGCATAGAATTGCTCACGTATAATTTTGTGATGATATCTATGTCCAAATTGTCTCGATATAAGTCCTTATCTATCCCGTCGGATAAGTTTTTATATATTACTTCATAAATATGTACACGCTGAAATATCTCCCACGATGTATAAATCTTGCGATAGTATTTTTTTAAATCATACATCGTACGCGGATTCATCTTGCGCAAGATGTTTACTACATAGCTCGCAATCTGAATCATTTGCTCGATAGCATCTAGTTGATTGGACTGTATGTCTGTAATGTATTGTTGATCTTCTTCTATATGTGCTTGCATGATCTCTTTGATGAGATCCTCTTTGCTTTCTATATGCTCGTAGAGGGTCTTTTTGGAGATTCCGATTTCTCGTGCTATATCGTCCATACTGATGCTCTTGATACCGTATTTGAGGAATAGCGTATCACTAGCTTGGATTATCTCTTGTCTGATCATAGCGCAAAGATAAATGATGTAAACTATTTATACTCTAATAGTTTATAGAGTATTTGACGAACCTGCCCGATATATCGACGAACGGTGCATTTAATAGAAAAGAGCTAGTATGGAGTAGATAGATGTAGGGGGAGAATTAGCATAAAATTGGACAAGTTCCCATCAAAGATTATCTTTGAGCTCTTGAAGTTATGCACAACGGAAAAACCATATTACAATCTGAGCGGTTCGGACTGATGATCATGCGATTATGTCACGAGATTATGGAGCGCAATGAAGCCGGAGATGAACTATATTTGATTGGGATCCAGACCGGCGGTGTGCTGCTTGCAGAGCGTATCTATGATCAGTTGCAAGGTATGAAGACGGACTTGACGCTCAAAACGGGCAAATTGGACATCACTTTTTATCGGGATGACTATCGACGTCGAAAGGAGCCCTTGCAAGCTACTGCTACTGAATTGGATTTTTTGATCGAAGGCAAGTCGGTTATCTTGTTGGATGATGTGCTCTATACCGGGAGGACAATACAGGCTGCTATGAGTGCAATTCAATCTTTCGGGCGACCTGCTCGGGTCGAGCTGATGGTACTGGTAGATCGACGATTTAACAGGCAGTTGCCCATACGACCGGATTATATTGGTATCCAAGTAGATACACCGGACGAAAGTTATGTCCGCGTATATTGGCAGTCCAAAGACAAAATGGATAAAGTGCGTTTGTATTCTAAAGAAATAAGTGTATGACCATCAGTCAGCTAAGTACGAATCATTTGTTGGGGATAGAACATCTTCAAAAAGCAGATATCGAGAAAATATTTGCGACGGCAGAGCAGTTTTTAGAAGTCATCAACAGACCGATAAAAAAAGTTCCTTCACTCAGAGATGTGACTATCGCCAATCTGTTTTTTGAAAATTCGACCAGAACCAAGCTCTCTTTCCAGCTTGCAGAGAAGAGACTATCAGCAGATGTGATCAATTTTTCGGCATCCTCCTCTTCGGTCAATAAAGGCGAAACGCTCTTGGATACGGTCAATAATATCCTTTCGATGAAAGTCGATATGGTAGTCATACGACATCCGTCACCCGGAGTGCCGCATTACTTATCCAAGCATATTCAGGCCCATATCATCAATGCAGGTGATGGCACCCATGAGCATCCTACGCAAGCTTTACTAGACGCTTTTAGTATGCGTCAAACACTGGGAGATCTACGCGGCAAGAAAATTGCCCTCATCGGAGACATCCTGCATTCCAGAGTTGCCTTGAGCAATATTTTTTGTCTAAAAAAACTCGGTGCCCACATCGAAGTCTGCGGACCTCCCACCTTGATCCCAAAATACATCGACAGTTTAGGAGTGCGGATCAGCTACGATCTTCGATCTACGCTAGCTTGGTGTGATGTAGCTAATGTACTCCGTATCCAACTCGAGCGTCAGGACCAACGATTTTTTCCCAGCTTACGCGAATATATACGCTACTATGGTATCCATCTGGAGATGCTCAACCAACTAGACAAACCCATCGTCATCATGCACCCGGGACCGATCAATCGCGGTATCGAACTGACGAGTGATGTCGCTGATTCTTCGCATTCGATTATTTTGGACCAAGTACAGAATGGTGTCGCCGTACGCATGGCAGTCTTATATCTCCTTGGAACACAGTTGCATTGAGCCGATGGCTTACAACATAACTAGCTTCATCGAACGACTTTGGTCTATAGCATAGCTACTGCATCCAATGCATAAAATTGGGCAAGTATCAGACATACAATATTATATATTAAAATATATGTTTATCTTCGCCACAGCTCATCGCTACACTATTTTATTAACTAAAACCTATCATCACATGAACAAAATTTGGACAATTCTTCTTTTGACTCTTTGCAGCACCGGACTAATGGCACAAGTTACTACTGCCGGACTTAGCGGTCGGGTAACGAGTGCTGATGAAGGCGGACTATTGGCAGCAACTGTAACCGCCACACATATACCTTCCGGTACATTTTATGGAGTGACTACCCAATCGGATGGCTCCTATACTATTCCTAACATGCGCATCGGCGGTCCCTATACCGTCGTCGTGAGTTATCTGGGCTACGAAACCCAAGAACTAAAAGATGTCTATCTCTCTTTGGGACAGAAGCTCAAACTCAATTTTGAGCTCATCTCCGAAGGAGTATCTATGGACGAAGTTACGGTTACAGGTACATTGGATCCGAGCCTTAACGGCAAAAAAACAGGAAGTGCCACCTTTATCGGTAGTGATCAACTCCAAAATTTACCTACCATTTCTCGATCAGCAGAGGATTATACCCGACTCAATCCTATGAGCGCAGAAGGCGGTTCTTTTGCAGGACGCAACGACCAATTTAACAATTACAGCCTCAACGGTACCATATTTAATAATCCTTTTGGACTCGATGCCGCTACTCCCGGTGGACAATCAGATGCACAACCGGTATCTCTAGATGCAATCGACCAAATCGCTGTCAATATCGCACCGTATGATGTAACACAATCCGGATTTACAGGAGCGTCTATCAATGCGGTCACCAAATCGGGTAGTAATCGTCTCGAAGGTACGGTCTATGGATTTTTTCGCAATAGCGATATGACAGGTGGCACGGTCAACGGTACCGAAGTACCAAAAGGAGATCTCAACTCCTTTCAAAGCGGATTTGCTATTGGCGGACCTATCATAAAAGATAAAATATTTTTCTTCGCCAATCTTGAACGGACAAAACGATCTGATCTAGGATCACTCTTCGAGCCCAATACAGGCAGTGGAGCCAACAACGAATCCAGAGTCCTCGCATCCGATATGCAGATGGTATCCGATCTGCTTCGTTCCGAATTTGGATATGAAACCGGTGCGTTTTCTAATTTTCGCTACAACCGTGATAACACCAAAGGATTGCTCAGGTTAGATTTTAATCTCAGCCGGAAGCATAAACTTTCTGCTACCTATAATTTTTTGGATGCTTTTAAAGAGCAACCGGCGCACCCATCTGCTATCGGTAGGAGAGGACCGGACTTCCTTACCCTTCAGTTCGAAAATAGTGGATACCGCATCAATAATAAAATCCAATCCGGAATAGTAGAACTCAAATCTATGTTTGGGTCCAAATACTCCAACCTGCTCAAAGTCGGCTACACCTCCTTTAGAGATAATCGAGATCCATTTTCTGAACCCTTTCCCGTGCTCAACATTTCCAAAAACGGTATCAATTACATCATTGCCGGACACGAACCATTCTCAGTACACAATGTACTCGACCAAGATGTGCTACAACTTACCAATGACTTCAATGTCTATATAAAAAACCATAGTCTGACCCTTGGGGCATCTTTTGAGCGCTTCAATTTTAATAATTCATTTAACTTGGTATCCTATGGATTTAGAGTGTTCGCTCCACCGGTGGATATAGCAGACGTTGCAGATTTGATTCGATCAGATGACTTTGCAGCAGAGGTCCAAGCTGCTCGAGATGCTTTTACGAATAATAATGCCAACGACAGCTGGGCTCTTGCCGAGACCAATTTAGGACAATTTTCGCTCTACCTCCAAGACGAATGGCAGGCAAGCAACCGCCTGGCACTGACCTTTGGATTACGCCTGGATAATCCTCTTTACTTCAATACTGCAGAGCTGATCCAAGAAAATATCGATCGCAATGGAGGGACAATTGCAGACGGTGGTGTCTATGCACCGGATGTAACCTATTACAATGCCGAAGGCGAACCGGTCAAATACAACCACACGGACCTACCTACAGGTAATCTGCTCATCAATCCTCGATTTGGATTTAATTATGATGTGCATGGAGACAGAAGTATGCAGTTACGTGGTGGGACAGGTTTATTCTCGGGACGATTTCCGGCAGTATGGATAGGCAACCAAGTAGCTAACCCCGCCTTCTTTTTCTACAATATGACCGATCCCAACTTTAAGTTTCCGCAAGTATGGCGCACGAGTCTGGGTTATGACCAGAAAATCTCTAACTGGACAGCAACTATTGATCTGCTCTATACCAAAGACATCCAAGCACAGATGGTCCAAAATCAAGGTCTGAAACTCCCTAACTCCAACTTGAGCGGCGTTGATAATCGCCCGATTTACGGACCAAATGATCGAGCAGAAGGACCCTTCGGAGGACCTACTAATGCTTATGTTTTTACGAACACTAACTTGGGCAATTCTTTCAATGCTTCCTTTCAACTCCAACGCGCCTGGAACAATACTTTTGTGTCCTTAGGATATAATTATCTCCAAGCTCAAGAAGTCAACTCTATCGATGCCGAAATATCATCAGATGCTTATGACAGAAATCCGGCCAATATCGAGCACACAAATAGAGCCAATCTAGCACCTTCTCTTTATGGCAATAAGCACCGCATCATAGCCGCTTTATCTCGAAAATTTGAATATGGCAATAATCTATCTACAACTATTAGCCTCTTCGGCGAATATGCACAAGGCGGTAGATATAGCTATACCTATGGCGGCGATATCAATAATGACGGATCTTCGCTCAATGATCTGATCTATATACCAACAGATCAACAAATAGACCAAATGGCCTTCAGCGGAGATGATGCAGCCCAATCAGCACAGCGATCAGCTTTCAAGGCCTATATCGCACAAGATGACTATCTGTCAGCAAGAAGAGGCGAATATGCTGAGCGATATGGTGCCCTGTCACCTTGGTTTGGCAGTTGGGATATGAGAATCCTTCAAGACATCAAAGCATTTGGAGACAGTAAGTTCCAGATCAGCCTCGATGTACTTAATGTGGGCAATCTACTCAACAATGCTTGGGGAGTACGTCGTCAAGCTACCAATACCGGCCTGGCACAGCCTATCGCCGTAAGTGTCACCGACGGCACACCGACATATACATTTGATACAGCACTTCGTCAAACATTCATAGATGACTTTGGGCTGAATAGTAGATGGCAAGCTCAGTTGGGACTACGTTATTCGTTCTAAAACTGTAGATATAGTTCATCTAAATACGGCATAAAACACTATGACCCGAAAGCAATTTCGGGTCATTTTTTTTGCTTATAGCCTAAATAAAAAAAACGACAGAGAGTTAACCTGCCGCTTTAAATGTTTTCACAACGGAATAATCCTTATTGTGATTAGCTTACAATTTGTAGTGCAAATATATAACTATTTTTGTATATTGGTGCATGATTTTTTAATAAAACAATCTAAACAATATGAAAACCGTATTAGGACTGGATCTGGGGACGAATAGTATTGGGTGGGCAGTAGTTAGACAAAACTTAGACCAAAAACAAGGAGCGATTCTCGGGATGGGCAGCAGAATCATACCGATGACACAAGATGTTTTAGGAAAATTTGAGAGTGGGCAATCCGTCTCGGCGACTGCCGAAAGAACCGGATATAGAGGCATAAGGCGATTGTATCAACGTGCTAATCTTAGAAGGGATAGGCTCCATCGCGTATTGAATCTTCTGGGGTATTTGCCGGAGCACTACCAAAAGAATATTGATTTTACGCACAAGCTAGGACAGTTTAGGCAAGAGACTAAACTCAATTATCGTCAAACTGCTGATGGCACTTATGCGTTTATCTTTAAAGCCTCTTTTGAAGAAATGACCAAGGATTTTGAAGGTCAAAAAATACCCTACGACTGGACGCTATATTACTTGCGAAAAAAAGCATTATCTCAAAAAATAACTAAAGAAGAATTAGCCTGGCTCATATTAAATTTTAACCAAAAGAGAGGATATTATCAGTTAAGAGGAGATGAGCTAAGTAAGGAAGATGATAATAAAAATGAAAAATACTACAAACTAAAAGTGGTAGAAGTAAAAGCTACTGATGATAAAAACGCAAAAGGAACTTGGTATCAAGTGGTTTTGGAAAATGGCTGGATCTACCCAAGACAAAGCAAAGAGCCATTGGATAACTGGCTTGGACGCTCCAAGGAGTTTATCGTTACGGAGAAAATAAATAACGACGGAACGCTCAAAAGAACTTTTAGAGCACCAAAAGAAAACGATTGGGGGCTGATCAAAAAGAAAACTGAGCAAGAACTGGATGATTATTTGGATCAGAATACTCAACATACAGTAGGTACGTATATATACGAGTGCTTATTAAAGAACCCTAACCAAAAAATACGGGGTAAACTTATCAAAACCATAGAGCGAAAATACTACAAGCAAGAACTCGAAAAAATACTTGCCACACAACTCCAATTTCACTCTGAATTACAAAGTAAAGAGTTATATGACCGAGCGTTAAACGAATTGTATCCGCACAATGAGGCACATAAATCTAATATCCGACAGGAAGGATTTAAGTACCTATTTGTAGATGATATCATCTTCTATCAACGACCGCTTAAAAGCAAAAAATCAACTATCAGCGGATGCCAGTACGAAACAAGGACCTATTGGAAAGAGTTCATTGATCAGAAAACGAAGGAAACAATAAGAGAAAAAATCGAGAACGAACCTATAAAGGCCATTCCGAAGTCGAATCCGATGTACCAAGAGTTCAGATTGTGGCAATGGCTGAAAAACCTGCGTATTTTTAAGAACCTTGAAGATGAAATTTTAGTGGATAAAGACATCACAGAAGAGTTATTGAAAACAGAGGAGGACTGGGCTGAATTATTTGACTTTTTGGATACAAGAAAAGAGATAAAACAAAGCCAACTTATGGCTTATTTCTTTAGAAAGAAGTCAGATAAAGAAAATCATAGATGGAATTATGTAGAGGATAAGACATATCCTATGAATGAGACGAAAGCGCAAATGATCAGCCGCTTAAAAAAAGTATCCGGTATAGACCCGATAGCATTTCTATCCAAAAAAAGAGAAAATGAGTTGTGGCATATCATCTATTCTGTTAAAGATACAGTACAATTTAAAAAAGCGTTAAGAACCTACGCTAAAAAATATGATTTGCCGGAGGACGAATTTGCAAATGCCTTTGAAAAACACCCACCATATAAAAACGATTACGGTGCCTACTCAGAGAAAGCAATCAAAAAACTTTTGCCATTGATGCGTACCGGCAAGTATTGGGACGAAAAAGCAATACCGCCTGGAGTAAAACAGCGTATTGATGACATTATGCAACGGGTACATGCCTTGGTCTTACCGGAAAATCCGACGGACAAACAAATCAAAGAAGCCTTTGATACCCATCAGGTAGCTGATGATGATATCCCAATCGCGGTAGTAAAAAGTTTTGTTCCATATATGCGTAAAAACCCTTACAAGCAACTCAATACATATCAAGCATGCTACGCCATTTATGATAGACATTCGGAAAGTGGTCAAACCAAATCTTGGAAACAACCGGAAGATATCGACAGATTCTTAAAAGAATTTAAGCAACACTCTTTACGTAATCCCATCGTCGAGCAAGTCATAACCGAAACACTACGTACAGTCAGAGACATTTGGAAAAAATACGGAGATTTTGACGAAATTCATCTTGAGCTAGGCAGAGATTTGAAAAATTCAGCAGAAAAACGGAAGAAATTGACACAGCGTAATACCCAAAACCAAAATACAAACCATCGCATCAGATTATTGCTCCAAGAACTTGCAGATAAGGGAGCTAAACCTCATTCGCCGAGTCATCAAGAAATATTAAAAATTTATGAAGAAGGAGTATATCACAGCATATCAAATATCGATAATGACATAGCAAAAATAAGAAATTCTAATGCGCCATCTTCTTCTGATATCAAAAAATACAAACTTTGGTTAGAACAAGGATACAACTCTCCGTACACAGGAAAAGTAATACCCTTAAGCAAATTGTTTACTACGGATTATCAAATCGAGCATATCATACCGCAATCGCGATATTTTGATGATTCGATGAGCAATAAGGTGATCTGTGAGAGCTATGTCAACGAGGATAAAGGAAATAAAACGGCTTATGAGTATATGCATGAAA
>JAJRUR010000028.1 GCA_024277695.1 Bacteroidota bacterium
TATAGTGATAAAATGCCGCTGATCTGCAACCCTGCTCTTTTTTTTACTTATTTGTGCTTGTTTCATTCGAAAGTCATTGATTGTAATTATCAATATGGCAAAATATTATTTGTTATAATTATAAATAAGCAAAATTATCATTATTTTTTAAATAAAAGTGCTCCATTCGTTTGTATATATTGAAAAGAATGCTTTAGCTTTGCCTAAGCAAGTATCCGATGAAGCTTGCTATTTTAGTAATTATATAACAAAACTTTTTGTACATAAGATAAAACCTTACACTTTAAACAGATTCAAAATATTAGTTTATTAAAGGTTTTATTATGAAGACACTACAATTAAGTGACAAAGAGTTAATTTCATTGTATTTATCAGGTGATGATCGTGCTTTTGAGACACTACTCAACAGGCACAAAGATAGGATTTATACTCAGATCTATCTATTTGTCAAAGATCACAGCCGTGCCGAGGACATTTTTCAAGAGGTATTTGTAAAGATAGTCAATACTTTGCGGGGTGGCAAGTACAATCATGAGGGCAAATTTTTGCAATGGGCCTTACGCATAGCTTACAATCTATGTGTAGATCAGTTTCGAAGGAATAAACGTCGATCGATACTTTCTCCAACCGATGACTTTGATATTTTTGATGTCATCGAGTCGGGATATGAAAATGTGGAACAAGCGACGATGAAGTCCCAGACCCATATGATGGTAAGAGCCTTGGTAGATCGGCTACCGGATGAGCAGCGAGAGGTGGTCATGCTACGCCATTATGCTGATATGAGCTTTCGGGAGATATCTCAACTCACTCGCGTGAGCATCAATACTGCTCTAGGGAGGATGCGATATGCGCTGATCAATATCCGCAAGATGATCGAAGAGCAAGAAGTAGTATTGCAATAATCACCTATTGTGTAGTCAGCCTCTTGCTAAGATCCAAGAGTCGCTGGCTACATCCTATGTACATGCACGCTTTGCTTTGAGTACAAATGCAGTGCTCTCTTATCTTTTACGCTTAGGTACAGGATCGTGACCATGTCCACCCCAAGGATGACAGCTCAAAATACGCCTGATGCCCAGCCATGTGCCTTTTGCGATGCCCCACTCTTGTACCGCTTGGACGAAGTAATGCGAACATGTAGGAGTATATCGGCAGGATGGACCCAGAAGAGGCGAAATCAACAACTGATACAGACGTATGGGGATTAGGTAGATTCTTTGGATGCGTTTCATACCGGAGAGTGGACTTTGTGCTATAACAATCTTTAGATCTTATAGTTTACATGTCACTTATTGGACAAATTTTACAGACTGTACTATCTCTTCTAAGTACTGCATCGGCAGTTTTTTATCTTCTCCAGGGGCGAGAACAAACACATCAACAAAAAGTATGGACTTCTGATCAGGGCTCAAAATACCATAAGTAAAAAACGGTCCTCCGGCAAAGTCATTGACCATTTCCCAGATTCCGCGCATCTCTTGTGCAAAAGCACCATTTATTTTGCGTTGTGTAGTATAGATCGGCAGATCCACATCGTTGGTCGTCATATAACTCCCCGGTTCTGAAGAACTGACCAGCAGCCTGCCCAAGCTATTACGGACGGACTTGAGACTGTCTGTACTCAGTTGATTTTGATTGCGGTATTCAAATCGACTGATGATGATATTAGATAGGATTTTGTCATCCATTTTTCTGATCCATACGGCATTATCCTTTTCGAGGGCAAGAACATAATCCTTTGGGATTTTGATATGGACTAGAAATTTTTGGCGAATCTCTTCCACCAGTTCTTTATTTTCTCCACCCTGATATAAATCGGCCTTCAGGATGCGACGGTCATGCTCATGGATGCGCCTTGCGGCGGCTTGAAAATGCTTACGGACTACTTCGCTGAGTTTTTGATCACTATCTGCAAACAGATAGATGAGCAACTGAGGTTTTGCCCATTTATTTTTGGCTACAGCCGAATTATAATCCTCCTCTCGTTTGGCTTTGCGTAGTTTTTCATCTCCTAAGTCACGGCGTATAAGATCAGCGGTAGAAGAGTTTTGCTTATCTATATTGCCTATGATGAGATATGTTCTCAGTTCTTTGCGCAAAGGATCAGCCATGAGAGCACTAGCAGAGAAGTGTCTGAGCTCAAAGTAAGGTTCCGGAGCAGGCATCATAGGGTATGCAGATCCAAAATAAGTACGTACCGTATCACCTAATGGTCCTTCCCACAAATCATCATCCATAACCACTTGGACTTGATTGACTTTGCCATAAGCCACAGGCGTAGCTTTTGGCAGATTATTACATCCCGTCATCAAGAAGAGCAGGTAGCCAATAGTTGTTAAATAAAATAGTTTCAGCATAATGATAAATTATGTTTCTCTAAACAATGTAAATCTATCCTCTCCACTATGTACCAAAATAGTATCCGGACTACAAATAAGATGCACAAATCGTCCAATAAGGTGGACAAAAGCTAGAAAAGTGCTTTGATGATGTCCTCTTCGCTGACGCGCTCTGCTTCTGCCTTATAATTTCTGACTATTCGATGTCGAAGTACATTATTGGCAACAGCCTGCACATCTTCTATATCAGGCGAATATTTTTGTTGGATGGCTGCATGACATTTAGCTCCGAGTACCAAATACTGCGATGCGCGAGGTCCAGCTCCCCAAGAGAGGTAGTTATTGACAATATCAGGGGCACCACTCGTATTGGGTCGCGTTTTGGTAGCGAGTTGTACAGCATATTGGAGTACATTATCAGCTATGGGGATTTTTCGCACTACTTTCTGAAATTCTAAGATTTGATCTCCGGTCAAAATCTGATTTAGATGCACAGATCGATTGGTCGTGGTTTGTTTGACGACATGGACTTCCTCTTCAAAACTGGGATAATCCAGCGGGATATTAAACATAAAGCGATCGAGTTGCGCCTCCGGCAAGGGATAAGTACCTTCTTGTTCGATTGGATTTTGGGTAGCCAAAACAAAAAACGGTTTTGCCAGCGGATATTGGACACCGGCAACGGTTACATTCCGTTCTTGCATCGCCTCAAGGAGGGCCGCTTGTGTCTTAGGAGGTGTCCTATTGATTTCGTCAGCAAGGACAATATTGGCAAATAAAGGACCTTTGTTAAATTTGAAATGTCTGTCATCCCCCAATATCTCTGATCCGGTAATATCAGAAGGCATCAGGTCCGGAGTAAACTGTATGCGCTTAAAATCAAGGTGCAATACCTCAGCTATAGTACTGATCAGGAGGGTTTTTGCCAAACCGGGAACACCCACCAGCAAACTGTGCCCATTGCCAAACAAAGACATCAATACCGTCTTGACTACATCTTGCTGACCTACAATCACTTTTCCTATCTCACTACGCAATTGTTCGTAGGCTTTGGCCAAATTATTGACGGCTTCTACATCTGATCTATGTTCTGTCATTATGGATTTCTATTTTTTTAAAAGCCCAAAAGTAGTAAAATTAGCTAAAGTTTTATCCACTATACCCCAGCCATTAAATATTCTTTTCGCCCGGCGCAAATGCAGCGCGCTCAACTTATCAGAAAGACCAAATCTATAAATGTTGAGCGTTTCTTATCAAGAGTCAATAATTATTTGTATATTCCCCCATTGGATTAAACAAAATACTAACTGCTATGATGAACGAAAGTGTATCTACGATTATGTCGGACAAGCTGATCTCAGTAGGTCCCGAAGACAGCCTGCTCAAAACCAAAAGGATGATGAAAGCGCATCAGATTCATGCCATACCGGTTGTAGATGAGGATAACAACATTCTTGGACTCATCACGCCTACGGATATGCTCCGCTTAGATCGCCTCCACAAGGACTATGAAAACATCAAGGCCTCAGAAGTGATGACCACCAAGCTAGCTACATTGACTCCGGATGCTAAAATCGGTACCGCGGCAGAACTCTTCTTAGAGCATCTCTTTCATTCGATTCCGATCGTCGAAGAAGATACAAAAAAACTGCTCGGCATCGTGACTTCTCATGATGTGATGCTATATAGTTTCAAAAAAGAATACGGGCATCAAATTCTTTAGGATACTTTATTTTATTGCGATTCCAAGCTTTTTTGCTTTTGGTGGATATCGTCGTACTAGTGGAAAATTTACAAAAACACATTATTAATTATTATAATATGTAAATATTTGGTGTATATTTACGCTATGGATTGGCCTAGGCTTACTAATTATGGATAATTAGATAAGAAAAATGGCTAAAAAGAAAACGAGTAAACACAAGAACAAAAAGACGAGCAAGCTCAAAGCACTTCGTCCCAATTTTTCGGATGATCGATTCATAACCATAGCAGGTATCGTGATGATACTGAGTGGTCTGTATCTGTTTGTGGCCTTAGGATCGTATCTATTTACTTGGGAGGAAGACCAATCGAGTGTATTTAGATTTTCGTGGAGCTTGCTACTGCAACCCGATTTGGTCATGCAGAACCGCTTGGGACGACTGGGTGCATTTGTATCCCATAGTCTGATCTATTGGGGTTTTGGAGTGGCTTCATTTGTTTTTGTGTACACATTACTTTTTGAGGGTTTTAAGCGATTGACGTACAATAACTGGAGTCGTGTAACCGTATGGCGCAATACTCTATTGGTCATCTTGATATTGCCTGTCATTCTCGGGACTGTTTTTGAGCATTCCACATTTCCTTGGGGAGGTACTTACGGAAGTGTATTGCAGTATTGGTTAAGTAACTTTTTGGGACAAATCGGATTGTACTTGCTACTCATCGCTGTACTGAGTGTAGTAGTGGTGTGGATATTTAATCCCAAAGGCAATTTTTTATCCGACGTATTACAAAAGAAACTGGAGTTCAAACTGCCAAAATGGAAGTTTCGAGGATTACAATTTCCGTCTTTGTTTCAGCGACTGGTATCATTACCCACAACGGAATCTACTGAAAAACATACTACTACCATAGTCCAAGGCCAAAGTCTTAAAGTGGAGCGGACAGTATCTCCTCCTACAGGAGCTCAACGCGAATTTGATTTTTTGCAAGACCCCCCTACTCGGAGGTCCAAGACGAACAAAGATAGTACGCCCCCTGAACTGGAGTTAGAGTCTATTCCGGTAGAATCTTCAGCAGAAGAAACAGCTCTCCGCGAAGAAACTATCCGTATAGAAAAACTACGTGTCGAGGCAGAGAACGAATCAGACCTCGACCCCTATGATCCGAAACTGGAGTTGCGCAATTACAAAAACCCACCTTTGGAGCTACTGGAAGAATACGAAGATGGAAAAATCCAAGTGGATCGTCGAGAGTTGGAAGCCAACAAAGATCAGATCATCGAAACACTACTCAACTACAAAATACAAATCATTAAGATCCGAGCCACTGTAGGACCTACAGTGACCCTGTATGAGATCGTACCGGCTCCGGGCGTACGTATATCAAAAATCAAAAATCTGGAAGATGATATTGCCTTGAGTTTGGCAGCATTGGGTATCAGGATTATTGCACCCATTCCCGGCAAGGGTACGATCGGAATCGAAGTCCCGAACAAGCATAAGCAAATCGTATCACTTCATGAGATCATCAAGTCAGACAAATTTCAACATGCCAAAATGGACTTGCCTATCGCAGTGGGAAAAACCATTACCAATGAAGTCTTTGTGGCTGATCTGGCCAAAATGCCGCATTTGCTCGTAGCAGGTGCTACCGGCCAGGGAAAATCCGTAGGGATCAACTCTATACTTGTATCTCTGCTCTACAAAAAACATCCTTCTCAGGTAAAGTTTGTACTCGTTGACCCCAAAAAAGTAGAACTCTTTCCATATTCCAAACTTAAGGATCACTACTTAGCCTTCCTTCCAGGTCAAGACGAACCCATATTGACCGATACCCAAAAAGTAGTCTATACACTCAACTCGATTTGTATCGAAATGGACGAACGATATGATTTGCTCAAAAAAGCCAGAGCCCGAAATATCAAAGAATACAATGCCAAATTTGTACAGCGTCAGCTCAATCCAAATAAAGGCCATCGTTTTCTACCATTCATCGTCCTGATCATCGATGAGTTCGGAGATCTGATCATGACAGCTGGCAAAGAAATAGAACAACCCATCGCTCGCCTTGCTCAGTTAGCTCGTGCTATTGGTATCCATCTCATCATAGCTACACAACGTCCATCTGTCAATATCATCACAGGCATCATTAAAGCCAACTTCCCTGCAAGACTGGCTTTTAAAGTGACCTCCAAAGTAGACTCTCGA
>JAJRUR010000029.1 GCA_024277695.1 Bacteroidota bacterium
TGTATAGCCAAGGTAGTAGATAAATAAAGCTTTTGGACCCTTGTCCGTCAATAAAATGTCCTATTACTCTGCTCCGGTCACTCCTTTAAATAAGGAATCTACAAATGCTTTTTTGTTGAAGACTTGAAGCGCATGGATATCTTCACCGATTCCAATGTACTTGATGGGGATTTTGAATTGGTCAGAAATACCCAAGACGACACCTCCCTTTGCTGTACCGTCCAGTTTGGTTAGTGCTAGCGCAGTGACTTCTGTGGCTTCAGAAAAGGCTCGGCATTGCTCGATGGCGTTTTGACCGGTCGTAGCGTCGAGGACTAGAAGGACTTCGTGTGGTGCACCGGCGTGTGACTTATTCATAGACCTTTTGATTTTGGATAGTTCATTCATAAGGTTGATTTTGGTGTGGAGTCGTCCTGCGGTATCAATGATGGCCACATCTATTTTATTTTTGACCGCATACTGAACAGTTTCATAAGCGACAGCAGCGGGATCGGTATGCATTCCTTTGGAATAGAATTGGACATCTGCTCTTTCAGACCACACTTTCAGTTGGTCAACTGCTGCAGCACGATATGTATCTGCAGCACCTAGAACTATACGCTTACCTTTGAGCTTGTACTGATGCGCTAACTTTCCGATGGTAGTTGTTTTTCCTACTCCATTGACACCAACTACTAGTATGACATAGGGGACAAACTCTTCGGGATATGTATAATCCTCAATATCTTCAGATTTGTTTTCGGCAAGTATTTCTACAATAACTTCTTTGAGTTGCTGGTTGAGTTCAGCTGCATTGATGTATTTTTCTTTTTCGACTTTTGCTTCGAGCCGGTCGATGATTTTGATGGTAGTGTCTAGGCCCACATCAGAGGTAATCAAGATCTGCTCAATCTCATCTAAGAGGTCAATATCTACTTTGGATTTGCCGGCTACTGCTTTGGATAACTTTCCAAAGAAGCTGCTCTTGGTTTTTTCCAAGCCTTTGTCTAGCTCTTTTTCTTTATCTTTATTAAAAAACTTTTTAAAAAAACTCATATAGTGGTGAATATTTAGTTAGCGAGGCAGGTATCGTAGTGATACCATACAAAAAAAGGTCTTTCCGCTCATAGGCAGAATGACCTTATATTTTTTATATTCGAATGGTTCTTATTTTTTATCGGCAAAAAACTCCTCTACATTGTCCTTATGGATGATAACTTCTTTGTAAGTATATCTTCCGGTCTCCGGATTTTTGATGGATTTGACTACTTTGACGAAGTTTCTACCTGAACCGGCATTAGCAGCTCTCTGCGCTACTCGTGCGTTTTTTGATATTTTAGCCATAATTATTTAATTTCTCGGTGAATAGTATATTTCTTTAATATAGGATTGTACTTTTTTAGTTCCAATCGATCGGGGGTATTTCTTCTATTTTTTTGTGTGACATAGCGCGATGTGCCCGGCATCCCTGAAGCTTTATGTTCCGTGCACTCTAAAATCACCTGTATTCTATTTCCTTTTTGTTTTGCCATAATGCTATATGTTTATAGGTAAAGTCTGATTAATTTACTTGAGTTTGATCCCGATGTCTGCACCTTGAGCAACTTGTCTTTTTAGATATTCGTAGATACCTAGTTTGTTGATATTGCGCATAGCACTCGTGCTGAGTTTGAGTGTTACGGTTTGCTGTGTCTCCGGGATAAAATAAGTCTTTTTCTGGAGATTAGGCAGAAATCTTCTTCGGGTTTTATTATTGGCGTGCGATACATTATTACCTGTAATTGGTCGCTTACCTGTTAGTTGACATATTTTTGACATAGTAGTTTATTTCAGTTTTTTATATAATAATTTTATCTGTATCCACCCACTTGGTGGCATTCTTTAATGCTTGAACATGTTAGGATTACCATTGTGATCCTTATTCATCAGAGTTGCCCATAAAAAATCCGCACTTTGTGCTGTTGGATTATCTCTACAAGCGTTTTTGAGCAAGCTCAAACGCTTTGCGTTCCAATCCTACTCCCTACGGTCGTTGGATTTTTTTATGGACCCGTGACCTCGGCAGGATTCGAACCTGCAACCTCCTGATTCGTAGTCAGGGACTCTATCCAGTTAAGCTACGAGGCCATATAATATCAATCTTTATAGTCTAAACTCATTAGTTTACACTAAAGTGGGGCAAAAGTAGGACTAATTGTTCAAATAACCAACCAAAAGCCAGCGTTTTTTGCTTTATTTCAGTACCACAAATGATTTTACTATTGGCTGTGCATCTGTTATTAAGGCTATATAATAGCTTCCGGCAGGTAGTTGTGTATCCGGGAGTGCGAGTACTTTCTTACCGCTGAGTATAGGGTTATGTCGTACTTGATAGATGAGAGAGCCCTTATTATCATAGATAACAAACTCTTGCGGGTCAATTGTGGGGCTTTGGTATTCGACAAATAGCATCCCCTGGGTTGCCGGATTGGGATAAATGTTTATCAGTGCGTAATCGCCGTTTTCGATGATATCATCACATCTGGAAATAAGGATATTCATACTGCCGGCAATATTGAGCCTACCACCTGTCACTATAATCTCTTCGAGCTCGGCTTTTTTGTCGGCACCTTCAAAGATGACGGACTTCATCAACTCCATGTAGCTCTCCGGATCTTCCTTCATCAGCTTGCCCATGAGATTACAATCAAGAGAGTAGAGTAGGGCGATCGTACCAGCGACATGAGGACTAGCTGAAGAGTTAGAACCCAATATCTTGAAACTATTATTTTCGGCTGTGGTAAAGGTACCATTGCCGGGAGCTGCAATATCTACTGATTTGGCTCCGAAGCCTAGTCCGCTGTATTGATCTTCTTTTCCTACACTGGTCACAGTTATCAGGTACTTGCTATCGCAGTTAGTGGGTAGATCACCTACTACATCTACATCTACCCGATTATTGGATGTTGCAGAGACACTGAGTATGCCTAGATCACCCATCGTGTTGTAATATGCACACCATTCGGGGTATTCTTCGGGAAAAGTCCTATCAATACCAAATGAATTATTGGTCACGACAATGTAAGCTCCTTTTTGACCTTGAGTTTCATTGTATAGGGCTCTTTGGGTACTCACATAATTATATGCGCTAAGTACGGCATCTACAGTGGTAATCGATTCGATACTAATAGGCAGAATTTTTACATTCCAATTTACGCCCGTAACCCCAAGGCTGTTGTTTCCTCGGGCTCCTAGAATACCGGCTACTCCGGTACCATGGTATTTTGACTGCGATCTAATACCGATACCGTTTTTTGCATCCCAGCCTTCGTAATCATCAATAAATCCATTACCGTCATTGTCTATTCCGTCGTTGGGTATTTCGTCTTCGAATCTCCAAAGATTGTCTCTCAGATCATCATGGGTGAGTTCAAAAGCATTGTCGATAACTGCAATGACAATTTCATCACCATTGGGTGTGGTTCCACCGGTAGTAAACTCCCACGCTGTAGGTGCTTCGATCAGTTCCATGTTCCATTGGCTGACATCATAATTTGGGTCATTGGGTCTCTTTTCACGCAGGTAAACTCTTCGATTTTTTGAAAAATACTTTACCATCGGATGTGCATATACTTTGGACTTTAAGAGTTGTTCACCCAGATTGCCTTGATAAGCTACCAGATAGATATGTTGTTTTTGGGAGATAGTTTTGATGGATTCGAGGCGGACTCCTAAATCCGTATATATCTTTTGGCTTACTTGTTTTATTGAATAGTCAGGGTGTATAGTCAAAAGCCATTCCTGCTGCAATATCCTACTATAATCTTGGCTCCCTGAGCTCAATAAGAAGAGTATGGGTATCAAAATAATGTATAGGAGTTTCATATTGCCGTAGAGCTTAATTTAGTAAGTGAAAAGGCTAAAAATACAATTATTAAAGTTACAACGCATCAAGCCCTGGTTTTGTATGCATATCCTTAGGGTATTTTGATCTAAATTTCCAGACCGAATACATTTTTGACAAAAATTCCTATCCCAAAGGATATCGCGGCTACTCCCAAAGAGATCAAAGCCATTTCGGTAAATCGTTTCTTGAAAGAAATAGCTTTGGCTATCGAAATATAATAGGTATAAGCGGCTATGATGAGCAATGTAGTCAAAAGCATAGCACTTAAAGCGATGAGAGGATTGTTTTGAAGTAAATAAGGGGCGATGAGTAGGAAGACAGTAAGGATGTAGGATAAACCTGTATATATGGCTGCTGTTACAGGATTAAATCCTGCTTTTGTATCTTCTTCTTTGGATGCAAAGTATCCCGAAGCTGCCATAGAGAGGGATGCGGCTACTCCCATGACGAGTCCGGTCATTCCAACGATGCGATTGTTGCTAAAAGCAAATGTGAGACCTGCAAGTGTTCCGGTAAACTCTACGAGTGCATCATTGAGACCTAATACGATGGCTCCTGCATATATCAGTCGATAATCATGAAGCAGTTTGATGAGCTTTTGTTCGTGTTCGAGTTCCTCTGCTTTAATTCTAAGGGCTTCTGGGTATTGTTGGGATACACTGGCATAAAATTGTTCTGCTTTTCGTTCATTCTTTTCGAGCAAACGAAGCGAAAAAGAAAGGCCAAATATTTTGGCGAGTAGGATATGCCGGTGGACTTTGGTCTGTGTAGCTTGCATATCTCGTCCGGTGATGCCTTTCCAAAACTCGTAATGTTCTAGTTCTTGCTCAGCAATTTCGTGGAGGGTTATTTTATTTTTGGGATCTGTACAGATCTTTGCCAATTCCTTGTAGATGTGATATTCTGTCAGTTCGTTTTTTTGTTGCTGGGCGATGGTCATCCGATTCTATTTTGTTTATTACTCAATATATTTCTACACCCTGCTTACGAATGGTAGTTACCCAAGATTGGTACTCGATGTGATGCTTTTGCAGTACTTGGGTCATAGCTTGTGCACAGTTTTGGGCAATCAGACTATTGTGACATAAGGCAAATACTGTAGGTCCTGATCCTGAAATACTACATCCCAGGGCATCTAGGTCCAGAGCAGCTTTCTGCATCATATCAAAATACGGAATCGATTTTGACCTTTGAGGTTCGATGATGATATCCTTGAGGGCTGATCGAATTAAGGGGATATTGGATCGTTCCAGTCCCATTATAAAATTGGAAAGATACATGCTTTGTTGTATATGTTGTTCGAGTGTAACGGTATCTGACAAAGCACTGCGAGATGCTGAGCTCAAGATTTGTATTTTGGGGTAAACGATGGCTAGATAGAGCCCGTCAGGAACAGATATTCGCTGAACGGTGAGCGGCTCCAAAGCTGTCATGATTTGGATAGAACCTAATAGGCAAGGAGCGGTATTGTCGGTATTGTATTGGCCTGAAGCTATCATTTCTCCAAGTGTGGCAAAATGTAAAAGTTCTCTTAGTTCTAGCGGCTGCTTGAGCAATTTATTGATGGCGACGACGACTCCGGCAGCGCTTGCAGCTGATGAAGCTAATCCTGTCCCAATGCCGATTTTTTTATAGAGTTCTATTTCGATACCTAAGTGTTCGAGACCGAGATGCTTGAGCAAACTGATTGCTGCGACTCCGGCTGTATTGTTGATAGGGTTTTTCGACAGTTGTTTATTATCTCCTATTATTTTGGTGATATGCACACCTTCCAAATCGGGATTATGGCGTACAATCAACTCCTCCGAAATGATGTCCACGGCTGCACCAAGTATATCAAAACCTACTGCAAAATTTCCAATACACGCAGGTACTTTGACTTTTACGACTTGATGCATAGGATGGGCAATGATGATTAGATGAATTTAGATGCGTTCAATCGGACAGGTCATACAATGGGATCCGCCTCGTGCCCGAGACAATTCTGCTGAGGGCATTGCGATTATTGTTTTCTTTATGCTTTTGGGATCAAGCTCTTCCGAGCGATATTTTTCTAAAAAATTTTGTGCTGTGATGACTTGATACCCTTTGTCTCTAAATGCTTGCGCAGTATGTATGTTGCGATCGTAGCTGAGTGCCACTCCTGGCCGGAGCGTTACTAAATTGCATCCGTCTGTCCACTGCTCGCGTTCTTGATAGGGTGATTCGCCATTTCCTCCAAAGACAAAATCCATGTCTTTATTGATGCGATCTACAAAAAAGGCGCGCACAGAATTATATACAACAATATCCTCTTCATCGCGACTATACACAAGGACATTAGAATTTTTTCCATCATAGATAATCGGCTTATGTGCTACTATTAGATCCTTGTCTATCATAGTAAAAAGCGTATCTAAGTGCATATAGGATCGCTCGGCAGGAATATTTACTTGGACGATATATTTAAATAATTTCTTTTCGAACAAAACGTTTTTTAGGCTCTCGATGGCATATTCTGTAGTACGCTCACTATTCCCAATCATCAAATAATCTTCTTGGATGACCATAACATCACCACCTTCGATAGATACTTGTTCGCCATTACGCGACGGAGGAAAAGTATTGACATCGTTCATGTTGATGACCCGACTTTCTTTTTTTGCTTTTGCAAAAATCGGGTGATGCCAAGCTACTAATCGCATGAGTAGATTTTCTCGCTCGCGCGCCTCTTTGCTGGCTTTTGTAATCAAGAAGTGATCTTTGAGCGTCACGGCAAGATCTCGGGTAAAAATAAAATTTGGGATGGGCTGAAATAGGTAGAAATCCATCTTATCATAATATCCGGTGACTAGTACTTCTGCGAGTTCTTGATGGGGCAATCCGTAGAGTATATCAAAGTAGCTGTCCGGTAGTTCTTCGAACTGTACGATGCGCTGAAGAAATACTTTTTTTTCATCCTTTTTACAATAATCAAAAGATTCACTTACGAGATCTTCCATTTCCAAAACACTATTTTTGCCTAAAAAACTTTCGAGTACTTGTCTGAATATATCATGCTCTTCTTTCATTTTTGGCAAGTGGACAATATCATCGAAGAGCAGCACTTCAGCGGATTTGGGAGAAACTCGAGCGATTCCATCATCCGGTCGGTGGATTAATACTCGCCGTAGTGCGGCGATCTCAGAGTGGACAGAAATTCTAGGCATATCCATATATTTTTTGTGCAAAAGTAATCTTTTCTACTCAATTTTAATCTTGATTCAGAGCGGATAGCTTGTACGCTAATAACTTATTGAAAAGTTGCAATTTTGGATCAGTGTGCTATGCTGACTTTCCGATTTTAGCTACCAAAGCATACAGCAGAGCGAGTGCTATGGAGCCGAGGATAAATGAACTCAACCACGATCCCCCGACTCGAGTGGCCAAGTAACAGCATATTACACTAAATAAGCCTACTGTCAATGCATAAGGTAATTGGGTTTTGACATGATCGATGTGATTACAATCCGAAGCGAGTGAGCTGAGAATCGTGGTATCTGAGATCGGCGAACAGTGATCTCCCAATACACTGGCAGCCAAAGTTGTAGCGATGACATTGAGCAAAAGTTCCATACTGATATGCGGATCCAAACCGGCATGCATGCTGATCGTCCAAGTAGCCGGTATTGCGATAGGGTAGAGTATAGCCATCGTACTCCAGCTGGATCCTGTCGAAAAAGCAATAAAAGCAGCAAGTACAAACACAATCACCGGCATCCAATAAGGACTTACGGTACCGTTAAGGCTTGTCGTAATGAAGTCGGCTGTATGGAGTGCATCGGTAATATTGGCAAGAGCCCAAGCGAAAGTCAGAATGATAAGAGCCGGCATCATCGTCTTAAAACCGGTTACCATAAAATCCATGCATTCGATCAAACGGACAATCCGCATCTTCATAGTGAGCAGAATGGCCACGATGACACCGCTCAGCGAAGCCCATAATAACGCTACATAACTATCGGCACTACCTATGATCCGTCCTACGTTAAAGACAAAACTACTTTCTGCTTGAAGGGACATGGCCGCCCAAATATCAGACCAGTTATGCGTACTCAACCGGACTCCCTGGTCGATGAGTTGGTTGGACATCGAATCAAATCCAGTACTCAAGAGCCCATAGATAGTCATCAAAATTACTGTCATGACCGGAATGGCAGCATTGTACCATCGGAGAGGAGCTGAAGCTACAGGTGCTAGGTCTTCCATATTGGGCTCATCTTCTGCTAGTGTCAAAGCCGGAGATACTTGTCCTGTCGTACGAGCTCGCTTTTCAGCTCGATGCATGGGACCAAAATCCTTCTTTTGATATATGATGATCAATATAAACCCCAAGGTAAGTAGTGGGTAAAATGAATATTTGAGCGAACTCAAAAACAAAGCGTATGGTGTCAGGGTTGCATCAAATCCTTGAAGTCCTGATATGCCACTATCTATATACCCTAACTCTGCCCCTATCCAAGTAGTAATAAA
>JAJRUR010000030.1 GCA_024277695.1 Bacteroidota bacterium
GAGAAAAACGTTTTCAAATCGAAAAAGGATTTATCGAAGTATTGAATAATGAAGTATCTCTACTAGTACAGGGACTATCCGAATAATAATCCGCACCGCTCTCTACGCAAAAAATTAAGCATTTGGCTTTTGCATATACCGGATTGTGTGCAGGGGAGTAGAACTTGATGTTATTTATTTAGGCTGATTATTGTTGGATTATAACTGGCGAATTCCATCGGCAGTTATCATAATCAATTTTTGTTTGTACATATTTCCTATAGTACGCTTAAATGCCTTTTTGCTGATACCCAATACGGCATTAATCTCTTCAGGAGTACTCTTGTCATGGAGCGGAAGATAGCCATTTTGTACACGTAACTTTTTTAAGATCAGTTCTGTATTTCTATCTGTAGATTTCTTATATCCGATGGGTGCCAGGCTCAAATCGATTTTTCCATCTTCTCGTATATTTTTGACATAGGCTTTGATACGCAGACCCAGCTTCAAAGGCTGATGAATATCCGATTCAAAAACCAATCCTCGGTACATATTATTGACGATGGCTTCGACACCCAAGTCATTTTTTTTGTACGGAAGGATATCCACTTCATCGGCTAATGCCAGATCGATATCATCAAAATAAATAAACTGCTTTACTTTGGCCGAGCCGATGAGCCTGTCGGTCTCTTCGTCATAACATACAAAAACGAGATACCATTTTCCGACTTGCATGGTTTGAGCCTGCTCCGAAAAAGGTACCAAAAGATCTTTGGGGAGTCCCCAGTCCATAAAAGCTCCTATGCGATTGACATCTACGACCTGCAGATATGCAAATTCTTCCAATTGTGCCAATGGTTTTGTAGTGACAGCTACTAGGCGATCTTCTGAGTCTCTATAGACAAATACCTCAATGCAATCACCCGGTGCTAAATCCTCAGGTACATAGCTCTTGGGGAGTAAGACTTCTCGATCTTGTTGGTCAACCAGATAGCAGCCATTTTCCGTCATTCGTTTGGCCGTCAGGCCTTGTTGTCGTCCGATTATCATAGCGTTGTTCAGACAAAGGTATGGATTTTATATCGCTTGGAGCAAAAGTCAACTCAGTCTAGGACTGACATAATGGTATCTACTCATGTAGGACACCTTGCTCCAAACATATCTCCAGATGTGTAAGTCGGATATTAGATAATACTATTTCGCTAAAAAATGCTAAAGCTTTTGAGCAAACAAGCAGGCACTATTAGAAGGTAATAATGGGTATCAAAATCTTGTAATTTAGATAATAGTTTATTTTATAGTAAGATATATATTAGTTATTTATCTAAAGTTTAGAATTTAGCCTAAATTGAACCACTTACCAATCACCACACACAGCTCCTCAAAAAATAGCATTACCGGATGTTTGCTAGATCCTTTATGCCTCGGGCTAACAAGTACGCCGGATTACAGTGTAGCTCATTCATTTTGCACTGATCATACCAAAGGCATCGGACCAAGAAAATTAAACGAGATCGTACAATACCTTCAACATAGGAAGTGCTACATTTGTGATATGAAAACACTCCTGTTGTTGCTGATGATGAGCTTGGCTAGTTGTTGTAGTAGAGCATACTTATCTGAGTGTGCAGCAGATAGCCGTTATCTAAGCAAAACCTTTAAGAACAAAAACCGATGGCTCATCGACGGACAGATCGATTCGCTCAAGCAAATTATACACCCCAATGTGATCTATGCGCACTCCAACGGTTGGGTGCAGGATTATAATGATATCACTGCCCAATGGACATCTCCTGAAGTAAGTTATGATTCGATCATAGTAGATACTCTAGATATCCAAATCATAGACAAAGTGGGAGTAGTTAGTGGTCGCGCTCGATTCTTTGGCATCTACAAGCAAAAAAGTTTTCAGGTGAAATTGTACTTTTTAGAGAACTATCTTTGTCAAGGAAACAAGTGGAAACTATATGCCCGTCTAGCGACTAAAATAGATTAATTCTCTTGTATTTTGTATTGTACAAGTTTTTTTTGAAGATCATCAGATCACTCGAAGCATTGTCAAGCCATCTCTAATCGGCAACATTACTTGCTCTACACGTGGATCTATTGCAATCTTTTGATTAAAAGCTCGGATGTGCATAGTGTCCTCATCTTCTGTATCTGTGAGCACTTTGCCACTCCACAGTACATTGTCCACGAGGAGGATACTGCCCGGGTGTAGGTGGTCAAATAACAGATCGTAATAATCTGCATATTGGTTTTTGGCTCCATCTATAAATACCAAGTCAAATTTTTCTTTTTCCCATTTTTTTAATACTTCTAGGGCATCACCGAGTATGGGACATATTTGGATTGACTTTGGCGAAAGCGAAAAGTATTTTTGGGTCAGAAACTGTAATTCAGCATTGGATTCGATCGTATATATTTTTCCGTCTTTGCTCAAGCCTTCTGCCAGACAAAGCGTACCATATCCGGTAAAGGTGCCGATTTCCAAAATCGTCGTAGCCTGCAACATATGACTGATCATAGATAAAAATCTGCCTTGCAGCCTACCCGAGAGCATCTGCGGAGCAAGAGTTTTGAGATGGGTCTCCCGCTCCAATTCTAGGAGCAAAGTCGAAGGATCGGAAGAGTGCTCTTCACAATACACATAGATTTTGGGGTCGGTAATCTTCATAGATTTTTGGATTTGCGTTGAATAAAATAATGAACCAAAATACTCCCTAAGATAATAACTGCTCCGAGGTAGAATCCCATATTGAGGTCTTTTTGATCTTCAAAAAATATATGTGCCAAAATGATGCCATAAACGGGCTCTAAATTGATCGTAAGGCTACTCGTAAATGCAGAAATGTATTTCAACGCTTTCATTGCAAGCGAGTAAGCTATACTCGTACAGGCAATCCCCAGCAACAAGAGGTAAAGGATATTCTTGCCCTGCGGTAGTCCATATGAATAATCTGCCCCCAAACCTATCCAAATCACCAATGCCACAGACAACAATAAAAATCCAGATAACAATTCAATGAAGCTCACATACAGGGGGTCATATCTCCCGAGGTACCGCTTATTAAGTGAAGCAAAAAATGCTATGAGCAGAGCAGATATCAAGCCCATTAAGATACCGACATTAAATGATGTAGGACTTCCTTTGATGATCAATAACATAGCGGGGATGACTGCAAAACCTAGCAATATTTCTGTTTTGTTTATCCTTTTTCGAAGGACAAGGGGCTCAATAAGGGCTGTGAAAAATCCGGCCGTACTAAAACATATCAATGCAGTAGAGGCGTTGGAGAGTTTGATCGATGCGTAAAAGCTTACCCAATGCAAGGCCACTAAAAAACCAA
>JAJRUR010000031.1 GCA_024277695.1 Bacteroidota bacterium
ATTTCATGGTTTTCCAGATCCTTATTTGTCGTAATACTGAGGTTATCACCGGTAGGATTTGGGAAATAGCTTACTCTAAACTTACCACCACCGAGGTCGTCAAACTGCACAGAGCGTATAGGTGTATATTTGTATGCACCATCGGTATCTACTTGTTTGAGTCTATAGTAGTTGGTACCTTGAACAGGAAATGCATGTGTAAATGCATAGGTTTGGATATCATTCGTTGTCCCTGCACCTTTAACCACTCCGATTTTTTCAAAAGAATCGGCGTCTGTCGAATGTTCAACTTCAAAACGATCATTATCAATTTCTGTAGCAGTCTTCCAAGCGAGTTTGACCTGTTTTCCTGAACGTTCTGCAGTAAAATTGATCAATTCTACAGGAAGAGGTATTGCAGTAATCCCGATGATGAGGTTATTGTCATTGATATTGCCTACACTCGTATTATCAACGAGGTAGGAATTTGTTTTTGAATCTTGTATTGGATCTGCGCCTCCATTGACAAATTCTTCTTCCTGGCTTCGGTATGCGGTGGGGAGATTGGCTGCTGCCGGTGCCGGATCACCTACTGCCGGACTATCTTTAGAAATCATCACGGTATAGTTATCACCCAGCACACCTGCAAAATCAAAGGTGCCATCCGTACCACTAACCGGTACTACTTGGGCTACGTTACCTTGTTCATCTACGAGAATGGCATTGATCGCTTCGTAAGATGGAGAGGACGAAATATAGGGATTTCCTGCTACCACACCATTCCTCACATCATCGATGACTACTGAGCCACCAAATGTATAGAGTGGAAGGGTCCAAGTCGTGTTGAAGCGATCTCCGGAGTATTTTTGATTAGCTTCTTCCTCTCCAGGTACATCATGTGATGACCAATGCTGCTGATCCTGAGTTTTTCCTCTCATATGCAAGTCAAAAACAACCGTTGTTATATTTGTGCCGTTGATTCTTATACTACCAGAACCTGCATCGTCACCTTGAACTCCTTCTGAGCCTCCAGCAGCATACTCAAAATCCGTATAATTATTCTTAATAAAATTGCCGTCAACTTCAGTATGAGATGTTCCGTCCAACAAGGTCAATGATGTTGCGTTAGTATTAGGAATTAACTCATAATCGATAGAATACAAAATAGTTGTAAACGTTTCAGGTGATGAGTAAAAGCCACCTAAGCCCGTGATATGCAATATTGGATTATCTACAGGCTTAGTAAATGTATAAGTAACTGTGCCCATGTTATAAGATGCGAATGTAGAGTCATGCCGATTTTCGAATTCTTCAGTTGACGCATATTGATTAAAGGCATAAACATTTGTTATTGGTAGGTCATCTATATTTTCAGTAGGTTTATAATAACTAGCAGATGGAGAACCAACGTCATCCATAGTCACAAGCACTTTTTTTGAAAGTAATTCCTTAAGCGTATTATTACTTCGGCCTCCAAACATTAACATGTCATGAGGAGAAGTAGCCGGAGGAACAGCTGCTTCTGGAATTGCAGGATATGTTTGAGCAGTATATTCAGCACTCACACCAACCATACCGATGGATGGGTGTACACCAGTATTCGTATTTTCAGAAAAATGAATAACAGATACTGAATTTTGGTTACCATCTATTGAAAATGGTGCAACATTCAGTCCTAGATAAATCCCTAAATAATCTTGAGCAGACATTGTTGTCAAACCAAGCAGGAAGAACAAATTAAATAATATATATTTTTTCATAACGATTAGTTTTTTGTTAGTTTTTTGTATTTAGTCAACTGTTATTGAAGTGAATCTTCGAATTCCGAAATCAACCATGATTACATCGCTTCCATCTGCTAAGGTAGTGAACAATCGAGATTTGCCATCTACTGTACCGTCAGAACCCAAAGTAGTTCCACCGATACTCGGATCCTTGATTTGCTCACCTGTACTAATATATGTAGGTGGGCGTGAAGAATCCATAGGTGGGGTATCTCCTATTGCAGGTGTTGATGTGGTCAACATCACATAATATTCAGATTCAGAAAATCCATCCAATTCAAATTGTCCCGCATTCGGATCATTTAGGTCCGGAATAGTAGCTATATCAACTACTTGCTCTGTTCCATCTGGCAATTTCCATACCAAAATAGCATTCATGCCAGCTGGTATTATTGGGTCTCCTCCTACAAAATTATCTGTAAGACTATTGGCATCATAGAATACCGTTCCACTGATTTTCATCGGAAGCAATGGTCTTATACCTACATCAATTGAACTATCACGTTGGTCTTCAATCACATTGGCTAAGTCGGTCAATCCGGTAGTTGGATCTACATCACTATCGAGTAAATCACTGGATCCTTGATCCTTGTCCGTAAATTTGAATCCATATTGGTTAAAAGTAAATTGGACTTGGTAATCTCCCGGAATCAATTTAGTAAATTCATAAAATCCGGTTCCATCTGTCACGAGTGATGTTATCGTATTTCCGGCTCCATCTGTCGTTACTGGATTACCCATATTATCCATCAAGGTTACCATCACGCCGGGCTGCCCTATTTCTAAAGGTCCTTGGATACCGTTGCCATCCGCATCATACCAAACATAATCACCTATTTGTGCGAGACAAGCTGATGATGTATCAATAGGAACATTGATCACCAAGGTTTTGGGACAAACGCCCTGATTTCCTAATCCATTTGGAATCCATTTGATATGTAGAGCTATTGTGTCACCGGGATTGTAATCCGCTGGATCGAGTTGATAAATCTTACCGCGATCTACAGCCTCTTGGATCCAAATATTTTCATCGAATCCTGATTGGAAATGAAAAGCACTATCAAACATAAAGTAATACTCTGCTACTCCTTCGGCGAAGAGAGTATCCAAAGTCAAGACATCTCCATAAGCACAGAATAAGTCCAATCGATGATCATAATCCTCTTGTACACTCGTACAGAATGCAGATATAGATAAGGTGTCTTTTCCATCCGAAACTACGAGTTCATAACCATCCGGTTCATAATGGAAAAAGGAAAATGCATATAGACCGGGACTCAATTCCGTCAGCAGATCGCCAATTGGATCATTGTCTGCGGGATTGAATCCGATACTAGGTGTATCCTGATACACACCTGTAGTTACGGCACCTGTAGCCGGATTGGAAGCAATTACTCGCCACGTAGTTCCCGGTGTAGCATGTACCTCAACCGTCTCAGAGTATAAGTATGGATCTTGATTTGGTGGTGTATGAATAAATCGCTCTTCACAACCACAAGGATCAGCTATGGAAGGATCTCCATCGCGGTATATTCCGATATCCCAAGTATCATCATCTACACCTCCCTGAAGGGCAATATTGGCAGATTTAAAACTTGTACCATTTAAATCCGAATCTACCGTGTCATCCGAACCGGCATTTATCGTAGTGACTACAAAGGTATTGTCCGGAAGTGAAGTATTATCCATTTCTAAATAATAGTCTCCGGGCAATACTAATACAAACTGATAAAAACCATTTGCATCAGTAGTATCAGCACCGACAAATGTACCATCTGCCTTATAGAGTTTTATGATTTGACCTTGCGATGGTAATTCGGGTCCATAATTCGTTCCATCATAGAAATCAATGCGATCATCCTGAATCCCATTTTGGTTAGCATCATACCATACATAGTTACCTAATGTAATACGCTGTGTATAACCATCGATTCCTGCATCTGTATTTGCACCTCCTACAGCTGTCACTGAGTTGGGATCAATACCTTCTGTTTGATCAGTAAATGCCGGCATATCCGGATCCGTCGTGATGACATCTGCTGTCGTGGTGCCGGGAATTACTTCTGCACTCCAATCTCCGTTCGTATCAGTTACAACTGTCTGCATATTACCACTAGCCTCCGTTATAACAACATCAATATTTGCAATACCACTTTCAGCACCATCTTGGATTCCATTACCGTTTGAGTCATAATAAATCCTTCCAAATACTGTTGCTGGGATGTAGTAGCCATCGATACCTGCATCGGTATTCGCTCCAGCTACTGCTGTCACTGTCGTAGGGTCATCTCCCTCCGTTTGGCTCGTATATGCAGGCATATCAGGGTCCGTCGTGATGACATCTGCTGTCGTGGTACCGGGAATTACTTCTGCACTCCAATCTCCGTTCGCATCGGTGCTTACTGTCTGTGTATTGCCATTGGCATCGGTGATCAATACATCTACATTCGCTATGTCGTTCTCACCTGCATCTTGTGTGCCGTTGCCATTTGTATCAAAGTA
>JAJRUR010000032.1 GCA_024277695.1 Bacteroidota bacterium
AGGCAGGTACTATATGATAGCGGAGATATCGGTCAATTAAAAGTAGCAGTGGCTGCACGAAAATTACAAAAACTAAATCCGGGGGTTCAGATCTATGCGCATGCAGTAAGAATGGATAGGGACAATGCTATGGGACTCATCTCATCGTATGATATCATAGCAGATGGAAGCGATAACTTTGCTACGCGCTACTTGGTCAATGATGCTTGTATTCTTGCTGACAAGCCACTAGTATATGCGGCGGTCTATCAATGGGAGGGTCAGCTCAGCGTATTTAATTATCGTACAGACTCGGGTTATGGCCCCAATTATAGGGATTTGTTTCCGAATCCTCCGCCTCCGGAAGCTGTGCCAAATTGTGCTCAAGGTGGTGTATTGGGAGTTCTGACAGGTATCATAGGCAGTATGCAGGCTTTGGAGGTTATCAAGATAGCTACTCGAGCAGGTGAAATATTGAGTGGAAAACTTTTTATTTTTGATGCTAAGCTTTTTTCGAGTTATTCGCTTCATCTAAAATCAAATACAGACCGAAGTCAGATTACAGCGTTGATCGATTATGATGCATTTTGTAATGCCCAATCTCCAACTATGAAAATACGTCAACTATCAGTTCTTCATTATGAGCAATGGCGACAAACACAGCGCCTACATCAGCTCATCGATGTGCGAGAGCCCCATGAGTATCACGCTGCCCAAATAGGAGCTGAACTGATCCCGATGGGTGAGGTGCTAACACAATTGGACAAGATCCGAACAGATGTTCCTGTCATATTCATGTGCAGGAGTGGTGTACGCAGTGCTGAAGTCATTCGTTATCTGCAAGAACATTACGGATACGACAATCTGTACAATCTCCAAGGAGGAATTTTGGCCTATGCAGCTGAAGTAGATCCCAGCCTGAGCTCACAGATCCGTTAGGGAGTATATTGGTACATTTGATAACCGATAGCCGGCTCCATAGTTGGTAGCAACAGAAAAAAGATAATCTGAATATTTATATCTTGCACGGATGAAAGTCGGGGTTTTTAGTTTTTTTATGGTTTTTTTTTGGTGGTCATTGGTTTTCGCTCAAGCGCAAACGTCAAAAGTGCAATGGCAGGTCGGATATGTAGCAGGCCAATTGCTTAATAGCTATTCGGGAGCTCCGGATATTGGGCTTCAGCACAGTATAGTGATATCGGGGAGTCGTGACCAATCCAACAAATCTTGGGCGGGTCTGTACAAAAATGTCCATACCGGTATTTCGGCAAAGTGGAGTACTTTGGGCAATAATGATGTACTCGGTATGGAGTGGAGTGTTCTGCCTTTTATCGAACTGGACGGACTGCTCGGGTTACGTTATAATGTGGGGTTGGGCATGTCATATTTTAACAAACCGTATGATGCCGAAAATAATGCTTCGAACAAAGCAATTGGGTCATCCGTAACCTGGGCATTTAGATTGGAAGCTAATAAAACTCTACTCGATCGACCGTCGGGCATTCTTCTCATTGGCTTAGCTGCTTATCACGCATCCAACGGTCATGTAGTGCTCCCCAATTATGGCACGAACAGTCTGGGTCTTCATTTGGCATATCGACTGAAGCATACTGCATCAGAAGTAAATGCTCTTGAGGGGCAGGTGGTACAGCCAAAACATTCAAATCAAAAATTTTATTATGTACGCTACGGCACAGGGATCCATGAATTTGGGACTGCCTGGGGTCCGGTGGGTGGACCAAAAAAACTAGTCTATACGATCAATACCGGACTGGGACTGTCTATAAAAAGGTATCTACGACTCAGGGCAGATGCTGGTGTACGACATTATCGTCAATTTTGGAATTATCTGGAGAGGCATCCCAACGACCCTTTGGCAAAAGCCGGTTTTCTGAATGCTTCAGCTGTCTATGTTTCAGCAGGCGGAGAATTTATGACAGGACATATCGGGATGGATGTATCGGTAGGGATCTATTTGTTTAAACCATTTTATAGACGATTTTTTGAGTTATTCGAAAATGGTTCTGATTTTCGGTATTTGACACATCGCTATATCGCTACGCGCTTGGGGCTGAACTATTATTTGTTTCCTTCCGATACGCAAAAAAACTACAATGTGTTCGTTGGGATGCATGTCAATGCGACTTATGGCAAAGCAGACTTTACCGAATTGAGTATTGGTTTGATTCGATTTATAGACTCGGGACAATAGTTATCAAAATCGACATCGGGTTTTATTAATATTCTATCTTTTTTATGATAAAAAAACCGTCAATACCTACTTCTTGATAGTGAGGCATCAGAATGAGTCCATCAGTTTCGGCCGTAATCTGGCCATGTTCGTTTCTTGCGAGGACCTCACCGCGTTTGACTTGTTGAAAATTGGTATATCCCGGTTGCATATGGAAGTGTTCGCCCTGCATAATCTCATATTTGTATATCATTTCGGCGACGTGAGGCAAGCCGGAAGAATAATCCTTTAGGAGTTGATCATGGCGACTTTCTACATCATCAGGTAAGATGCTGCCAATAGCCCGAAAAAAACTGACGATTCCGGCGATCGCCATATCCGTTGCTTTGGGGTCTTGGTGCTGTCCTGCTTCGAAGGCCAAACAAAAGCTCGGTAGTCCTAAACGATCTTTGACAAAGTAGTCCATTGTAGTACCTTGGATGCCTCGATTCATCCCCCTAATTACAGGAGCTTGCATGCGAGCTGCAATCTCTAAAGCACGGTCACTGTCCGGCACGATGGTAAAGATCCCTCCTGTAGCTGTCGTAGTGTGGATGTCCATAAAGATGACTTCTTCAGGAGCATATTGCTCAATTTCTGTTGTGATAAGTGCCTCCAACTCGAGTAACTGTCGCTCTTCTGAATTGAGCGTTTTGAGAGGGCGAGATTTGATCTGATCGACAAGGCTAAACTCCCACAAGCGGTTAAGGTCTTGGTCTATGTATCGTTGATTGCATTGCAAGGCAGGTATATTACCTTGGATGCCGATAACCTTTCCTTTGAAGCGAAAGTTCGGATTTTTTGAAGGTTCTTCTTCGAGCATCTCCAGTAAGCGACGGATGGCTTTTACTCCGGCAGGTTCATTGCCGTGTATTCCCCCGATTAGAATTACCAAAATACCCCGATCCAATCCGGTAAAACTCCCTATCTTATGTATCTGACTATCCCTCATAATTCTAAAGCGCTAAAATAATATTTTGCACAGATAGTATCTAATGAAACCAACTAAAAATA
>JAJRUR010000033.1 GCA_024277695.1 Bacteroidota bacterium
CATCTATTTATTTGGCAACATACGCTTCCCACATGATAGTCCGATCAAAAAATTGAGCAATACGCGTAAAGTATTGGGTGCACTATCTTTGGCTTTTGCCGTGTATCTGATGAGCGGCTTTAGGTACAATGCAGATATGGAATCTTTTACACCCCTAAAATTACTAAGTGGTCTGGCACCTCCGGTGGGCTATAGTTGGGTATATCCCAAAAATTGTCCGCAGAATCTCAATTGTTTTCACGATTTTAGTGAGGGACAGGCTTATGCCAAAAAAGTCAACAAACCGATCCTACTGGATTTTACCGGATATGCTTGTGTCAACTGTCGCAAAATGGAGGAGCACGTTTGGCCTACGAAGTCGGTGTACAAGCAGATTAGAGATGATTATGTTTTGATCTCGTTATATGTCGATGACAAAACCGAACTTTCGGAAGAAGACCAAGTTGTAGTCCAAAAACCCGGCGGAGGTACCAGGACTCTGCGCAAAACAGGGCAAAAATGGCAACATTTTCAGACGACGTATTTTAATAATAACTCACAACCTTACTACGTGTTGCTCTCACCGGATGGCAGACTACTCAATAATCCCGTACCCTATACTCCGGACGAACAGGACTATGCAGCATTTCTAAAATGTGGTAAAAGTAATTTTGACCAACTCCAAGCTAATTAATATCGAGTAGTAAGAGTTTGTGATGTTTTACAGGTCGCCCCTCCGGGGCTTTTGTTTGTTTATCCTAATTAAATTTACGATCAGTTCGCCCTGCTGGAAATTTTGTTGCATTAAGCTATTTTGTCAACTGTACCATAGGTGCGCGCTGTTACCCGTTTCTATCTATTTCAAAATAAATATTTTTTATTGCAATCCATAACCTATTTTTCAAGAAAGTTGATTTATATTATATTATCACCTAGCTCGATAGTACATACTCTCATCTACCAATATAAACTCATAACTGTCCGTAAATTGGTAAAAATCAAAGTCCGGAGCTATACCCTTTGGGGTAATATCTTGAATCTTGCGTAGCTCTAAGTCCCAGAGGTGAACAGTCGAGTCTACATGCACTAGCATATTGTTTTTGAAATACAAATATCCGCCCTTAATCTCAGAAATATGTTTAAAATAACGTCCTAGATTATCAAATATATAGAGCCCTTTCTGTTGGTCAAAGAGATAGACTTGATTGGATCGCTCAAAGAGCTGGTCTGCTCTGGGACTATATCCATAAAAAAATATTTTCATGTCTTCGCTCTGGATGAGCACCTCTGCTTGCTGGTTTATTTTTTTGAGTCTGGACTCGATATCATCATAGACCCAGATTTGGTTATCATTGGATAGGGCGATGGCAAACTGTTCCGATAGATCGAGTTGTGCGAGATCAAAACGGGCTATTTCGCCTAGCGTATTGTCCAACAGAAGGACTTGCTGAAAATCCGGATAATAGACTACAAGCTGTAGTGGATTGGTGACATCCATAGAGGCTACAGTAGAGTAATTGCGATTAGTGTATTCGAATTCCGGAAGGAGTTCGGTATTGCGTTTTTCTATTTTTCCATCGGTGTAGAGGATGTAGATCTGCTGCAGTTTGTCCACATAAAGCTGTGCTACATGGTCTGCGAGTTTAGTCCATCCGGGTATATTGCGAGTGTCGGACTTTGCTGTGATAGCTTGCTGTGTCTGACAAGAAAAACTGAGGAGCAATACTACTATTGCCATATAGTAGGCATGACTATTTGGAGAAATGATGCCAGTTGCAGTTTTAGTCTTCTGATGCATAGCCATATTTTTTTATCTGAATATCCAGTCCGTCATATACCGCATAGCTATAGTGATATAGCCAGTCGCCTAGATTGATATACCGGCTATTGTCGTTCAGGATGTAGTTGATCGGGATATGCCGGTGACCAAAAATAAAATAGTCGATCTGTTGCATTTTTAATTGTGCATAACTATAGGCGATGAGCCATTCGCTATCGGGATCAAAACCGTCGTGTGGATCGTGTGCATTACGACTACTCTGCGACCAGGCTTGGGCTATACGGAAGGACAAATTGGGGTGTAAGCGAGCAAATAAGAACTGACAGATCTTTGAAGAAAATACTTTTTTTAATAATTTATATGTATAGTCGCCGGGCCCTAAACCGTCACCATGTGCGATAAAAAATGTTTTGTTATTTATTTTTTTTATTAGAGGACGTCGATGGATTATCAGGCCAATTTCTTTTTCTAAATAACCAAACATCCACATATCGTGATTGCCTGTAAAAAGGTGTAGTTCGATTCCTTTTTGGCTTATTTGGTCCAGTTTGGCCAAGAACCTAAAAAAGCCTTTGGGTACGACGCTGCGATATTCAAACCAAAAATCAAACAAATCACCTACCAGATAAATGGCGGCAGCATCGTGGCTGATATCATCTAGCCAAGCGACGATTTTGCGCTCTCGATCGATAGAGCTATCTAAGGCATCTATACCGAGATGAAAGTCTGAGGCGAAGTATATTTTTTTTTGATTTGACATTTTTACGATGGTAAATATAAGCCGTCCACGGGATTAGACGATATGTAACGAACAGTCTGTGTCGAATATTTGTACATTTGCTATCAAAACAAAAGCAATTTGTGATATGATGCATCCATGGAGACTAGAGGGCAAGCACGCCATTGTATTTGGTGCGAGTAAAGGTATAGGACGGGCTACAGCTATAGAGATGGCATCTCTAGGCGCATCCCTTACCGTAGTGGCACGCAGTAGAGAGGCTTTGGAGGGATTGGTAGATGTTTTGGAGTCCGGATCGGGTGCTGAGCACCGGTTACTCAGCTTGGACATCAACCAACATCGGGAGCTGAGGGAGGCTTTGGAGGATATTACCAAAAAAGCACCCGTGCATATTTGGGTCAACAATACCGGCGGTCCGCCATCCGGTCTATTGAATCAGGCTGAGCCGAAGGCACTGGAGGAAGCTTTTCATCAGCATATCCTTTCTGCTCAAGTGATCAGCCAAGTGCTCATTCCGTCTATGCAAGAAGCGTCCTACGGACGTATCATCAATATCATCAGCACCAGTGTCAAAGAGCCTATACCCGGACTGGGGGTATCCAACACGATCAGAGGTGCGATGGGTAATTGGGCAAAAACCCTCGCTTCCGAACTGGCATCCGATGGTATCACGGTCAATAATGTCCTCCCCGGTTTTACTACAACGGGTAGGCTGAAGTCCATCATCCGAAAAAAAGCAGAAAAAGCCAATATGGACGAGCTAGCTATGGCTGAGTTGATGAAATCTTTTGTACCGATGCAGCGATTTGCAGATCCTGCAGAGCTTGCACGCGCGATTTGTTTTTTGGCATTGCCTGCCGCCTCTTACATCACCGGGATCAATCTGCCCGTAGATGGCGGAAGGACAAAGAGTCTATAATAGGACGAGTAGTCCCCGTCGGGGATGAGCATTGGGGTTTGAGGACTGGCCTTGTTTTTGTAGTGCCAATACTTTTAAAAAAAACTATACGTCGATGAAAATATTGATCATTGGAGGGGGTACGATGGGTACGACTTATGGATTGAGTTTTTTGCGATCGCATGTAGTATCTCCGGAAGATTTGATGATTTTGGAAAAATCTCAAGAAAAACTGGACGGAATCAAAGAGATGGGTTTTCGTCATGTCTTTTCGTCCTTTGAGGATTGTGTTGATCCCGCAGATTTGATTATTTTGGCTGTAAAGCCGCAAGATATTGATCAGCTCTTTGCGGATATGCGAAAAAGTCGGGGTATAGTGGATAAGCTCATTCTTTCGATTATGGCGGGTGTACGGATGTCTGACATCCGCGCGGCTCTACAAACCCATCGAATCATTCGAGCTATGCCCAATCTACCTGCGCAAGTGAGTGCAGGGATGACGGTATTTACAGCTACATCTCAAACTACTCGAAAAGATTTGCTTCAGGTACAGAACCTCATCAATACTACCGGCAAGAGTATCTATGTAGAAGAAGAATCCATGATAGATGCTGCTACAGCCTTGAGCGGTAGTGGTCCGGCCTATGTTTTTGAGTTTATGAAAATTATGACCGAGGCGGGACAACATCTGGGCTTTACGGAGTCCGAAGCCGAATTGCTCACTTTGCAGACTTTTAGAGGAGCTATTGAAATATTTACTAACAAAGATCTGCGTTTTGAGCAGTGGATCGAGCTCGTCGCTTCTAAAGGAGGTACTACAGAGGCAGCGATCACAAGATTTGGTGATAAAGGTTTAGCTAGCGTTATCCATTCAGGTATCCTGGCAGCTCATGAGCGAGCTATAGCATTGGGCAAACGAAAATAAGCTGGATTTTTAAAAACATCAGCCCGATAATCAGGTTATTATCTTAGTTTTACGCACAGTTATGGCCAAAAAAAAACTCAAACAGCAGGCTAAGGCCCTTATTCCTTCAGGTCTTGGGGATTTGATGATTATGGCTTATGCTTACAAGCACTCCGAGCTGATGCCCCATCTGGTTATTGCACATCCGCAATATCAGGAGCAGGATATTGTTACCGTCAGAATACACTCCGAGTGTATCACAGGAGACATTTTTGGCTCTCGACGCTGCGATTGTGGGGAGCAACTCGCCAAAGCACTTAACATCATCTCGCAAGAAAAGGGTATCATCATCTACCTAAGACAAGAAGGGCGTGGGATTGGGATCATCAATAAGCTAAAAGCTTACAATCTGCAAGATCAAGGGCTCAATACGGTAGATGCCAATATACATATGGGTTTTGAAGTTGACGAGCGCGATTATTCGGTTGCCTTGGAAATACTGAATAGTCTTGGAGTAAAAAAAATACATCTATTGACCAATAATCCCGACAAAATAAAAGCTTTTGATCATAAGTCGATAGAACTCATCAAAGCATTGTCTTTAGAAATTGAGCCGAGGGACGAAAACATGGATTACCTAAAAACCAAAAAAGATGTCATGGGACATCTTCTTAAGTTATGAGTACTCGAATACCATACCTACAGGAGATTGATGTGTTGCTTTTGGATTTTGGCAATGTTTTATTTGATCTGGATATTCCGAAGTGGTACGAGCAGATGCTACGCCTACTCGGCAAAGAGTCCATCCAAAAACATACGGTAGAAAAAGCGCAGCAGCTTTTTAGAAGATATGAGCTTGGTGCCTTGAGCGAAAATGCTTTTGTGCATCAATTTATAGACTTATCTCAAGAAAATATTTCGCGTGCGGATGTATTGCAGGCCTGGAATTCTATTTTTGTCAAAATGGATGCGGATATCTTTTCTTTGCTGACCAAACTCAAAAAGAGCTATAAGCTTATCTTGCTCAGCAATATTAACGAAACACATTATAATTTTGTGTTTGGATACCTCAAAGAAGTGCACCAAGTGACAGATTGGGATCGGCGATATTTTGATCATAGTTTTTATTCTCATCTCATGCATATGCGCAAACCGGATGCAGAGATCTATAGCGAGGTGATACGTCAGACGGGCTTGGAGAGTCGTCGGACATTATTTATTGATGACCTACAAGAAAATCTCGATGGTGCTAGTCCGTTGGGATTCAAGACGCTACGCAAAGATCCAAAAATGAAGCTCAGCAAGCTGTTATCTGATTTTGGACTAATGGTATAAAAAGATATTGGGATAAGTGGCAAAAAAAAATTATACACCCACTCAAGTACAGTCCAAGATGGAACACTACTGCGCATATCAAGAGCGATGCCATGCCGAGGTCCGAAACAAAATCTTATCTTATGCTTGTTATGGAGATGACTTAGAACAAATCATTGCCCACCTGATCAAAGAAGATTTTCTAAATGAAGAGCGCTTTGCCCAAGCCTATGTGTCGGGTAAGTTCAGAATAAAAAAATGGGGCAAGCAAAAGATAAAAAAAGCCTTGGTCGATAAACAAATCGGGACATATCTGATCGACAAAGCAATCGCACAGATCGATGAACAAGACTATCGGGATATGCTGAAGCAACTCTTGCTGCGTAAAATGAAACAACTCCGCTCTGCAGATCCTTATATCCTCCATCAAAAGCTCTTTCGCTATGCTTATAACAAAGGATACGAAACGGATATTATACGGTCTGTACTGCGCACACTTATCGAATTCTGAATGGCGTTTGTCTGAATATTCAGCAATCGAGCTATCCGTATGCAACTTTTGGCTCCGCTACTCTGTCATATAGACAAGCGGAAACGGATGAAGAATTAACACATCATAAAAACATTTTTTTTTAATTAACCTTTAAAAATTTTCAACATCATGAAATCACTCAGAATTTTTTTATTCAGCGTACTTTTTCTTAGTTTTTTTGTTTCTTTTGCATTTGCATCCGATGTGACGGGCGACCCTGACCAGGCATTGCGCTCCAAAATCGTGCATTTGATCGGGACACCCGACTTATCTCGGTCAGGGCAAGACATTCAGGCCAAAATTGTGTTTACCATCAACCAAGAAAAGGAAATCGTCGTACTCCAAGTAGTCACTACGGACAGAGGAGCAGAGGATTATATCAAACATAAGCTCAATTACCAATCTGTTCCTTTCGATGGTATAAAAGCCGGTGAGCGTTATATCCTGCATATCCGTTTCAAAGCCAAGTAATTTTCATCTATACGAGTGCATAAAGCCCGGCTTCGTTGCATACAATACGCGGCTTAGGCTTTTTTTGGGCTTATAGAGTTGCTAAGCCAATAAAATTAGGAATCCTACAGCACTATGGATCGTTTTTTTTTAAATAGGCAACTCAAAGGCTTGGAAGGTAGCTATGAGATCTCGGTTCTTTAATTTTGGTCAAAAGAAATCTTGATCTTGGATATATCCACCGAGTTAGTTCAGTGCTTTTTGGCTGCCTCCGCGGTGCGGAGGTCAGCTAAAAAGTGTCAGTAGCCTGCAGCATGTATTTTGATGGCTTGTAACCGAAAGTGTTTGCAGTAGGTTTAAGAGAAAGTATCCAGATAGGTATTTTCTTTGGTCCTCATCCGCTTTTGCTCTGCAGAGGTTTTATCTCCATAGCCGCACATGTGCAGTAAACCGTGGACCATGACCCTTCTAAGCTCTCGATCAAAAGGCTCCTCCAACCGGGAGGCGTTTTCTTTGACCCGCTCTACACTGATAAAAATCTCTGCTTGGATGGGATCGTACTGATAGGGAAAAGTAATGATATCCGTCAGATCATCATGCTGAAGAAAATCCATATTGATCTGCAGCAATGCTCTGTCCGAACAAAAGATATATCTCAACTTATCTATGTTTTTGTGTTCTGAAAGAGCGACGGAAAATAGCCATTTTGAGATGTGGTATTCCGAAGTCAAACGGAAGGAAGACAAGTCATAGTCGAAAGTAATGTGTGCGGATGTGTCTTTTAACATAGATTAAAAAAAATCTCTACAGTTCTACCTTCGTCCATATAAGAAATTTCGTCTGCGAGCGACTTCATGAGAAAGACTCCTCG
>JAJRUR010000034.1 GCA_024277695.1 Bacteroidota bacterium
AGCGACATTTGGCAGACAACTCGATCTACTCCTCTCTCTCAAATATAGTTTTCCTATCAAGCGCAAGAAAGACAAGACAGATATAGAGAAAGTCGATGATGGCGATTTGCCAAAATTTGAATAAAAAGGAATCGCCAGGAAAACTTCATTTTTGGCTGCTTACTGCTAATATGCGTTGCATATTGAGACTATACAGAATAGGGTATATAGTCGCATTTATTTTTATGCACAATAATACTGATTAACATGTGCATATAATTGTAGTTAGCTATTGTTTGCAGTTAGCTCCTTTTTTCCATTATCGATAACCCAAAGAAGCTTCACAATTTGATGAATTTTAAATTAACGACATCATTTTCAGCTCTAATAATTGCATGATATATCCCATTAAGTACGGAACTCGAGCGATGTTTTGGTGGCCATGATAAATTGTATGAACCGGCATTGTGGAAACGGTTTTTCTGAATATGAACCAACCGACCTACATTATCGTAAATCAGAATGTCTAAGTAACTGCTTTCGGCAATATTATATGAAATATTTACATCATCAATAAAGGGATTGGGATAGCATTTTGCATTCAATATCGATTCAGACGCACCCACATTATCGTTGATAGAAGTGGGCATTAATTGCCCATCAAAAAAATCAAGTGATTCATCCCTGAATTCACGGAACACAACATGTCCTGCATATTTTACATTTAATTGCTGCTCAATTTTCGGCAATTTGTTTTGGTACATCTGTGGGACAAATCGTTTCCAAAAGTTATTGATGCGGGGATGAAATAGAAGTGAATCATCTGCACTAATAAAGGGCATCCCGGTAATGGGGTGTACAATGGCTTTTAGTGAATCATAAATTACTGAAGAGCCCGATGAATCAATACCAGGGATAATCGCAAACATGAACGAGTTAACTGTTTCTTCCGGCTTTACGTTAAACTCTGTTTGGACCCCCGAATCGATAAGTTTCTGATGGGTGAATATCACGGTGTTTTCAGGGGTATATGGCCAATCCGGGTGCCAGGTCATATTAGGGTAAGGAGGCACTTTGTTGTCATTGATGCCCACATTAAAAATAGTTGGAACATCATATACCGCTGGCTTGGCGTAAGAACCTATTGCCCCGTAAATGGCGACCGCACTGAATGGGACAATGTGATTAACATCGGGTAGGTTCATCTCATTTTCGATAAAATAGGACGAAGCCCTAAGTCCCAGACTTGAAGTGAACGCACCTCCATTGGAAAACCCCACTGCAAACAACGGGGTATCCTCATCGTATTTGCCCCTATTCAACATGTTTTGGTGTACCATCCAAACGTGTTCCGAGTCATAAGAATCGTTTTGCGCAACAACATTGCCTTTTGCATCCGTGCCAACTTCCCATCGATTTCCATTTCTGTTGTTACTGTCCATCGCAATGATACCATATCCCCTATCAATTGCTTCTCTCAATAGATAAGGCTGCTCGACACTCAGAAGCCAAGTCAGTCCACTTCCTCCTCCTCCATGAAAAAAATAGATTACACCCCTTGGGTTTTCGGGTATGCTAAAGTAAACTTTCAGTTCAAATCTTACCTCATTTCCACTTGAGTCAACCAAGGGGTCACCAGTGTATTCAAAAGTGCTTACTGGGAAATTGATTATAGGACTGTATTGTCCGAGTACGGATAACGAAATGGATGTAAGAAAAATTAGGTAGATTAATTTCATTTTCGTGAATTTTTAAAGTTTCCAAATATATTCTTCATTTTGTATGACAATCTTAAACAGCATAGGTTTAATCATTTTCTGCGAAGTAGTTCAAGATACGCTACGTATTGGTACTAAAATGTTGTCAATAACTTGCCGGGCAATTTAAGAAATGCCGGAGCTTTTTTAGTTAGACTATAATTTAGCAGAAAGGTTTAAATGCTTACTTGGAAGTATATTCGCTGGGGTCACGTGCAAGACATATCTCTATGAAAGAAACGGAGTTATTGATCGGGTGTGCTTGTTGAGATATCCAATTTGTCTCGTTGGAGCCGTTGAGGCCGGTTAGCGATTTGCCAAGCAGTATGAAAGATTAAGCGCGTAATTTTTTCCATTTTGTCAAATTCGATTTTGTCCATCGTATCGCTTGCCCGATGATAGTCTTTGTGTGTTCCGTTAAAATAAAAGACTGCCGGAATTCCATTTTTGGCAAAATTGTAATGATCAGAACGATAATAGAAGCGGTTGGGGTCATCTTCTGCGTTATATGTATAATCCAGCTTCAGATGTGTGTATTTTTCGTTCATCGCTTCATTGATTTGATGTAGTGCACTGCTGATGCGATCTGCACCTATTACATAGATATAATTTGGATCGTCCTGATGTTGTCGGTCTCGTCGTCCGATCATATCGATATTGATATTGACTACGGTCTGATCCAGAGGGAAAAGGGGTTTTTTGGTGTAGAATTGAGAGCCCAGCAGACCTTTTTCTTCTCCGGTCATCAGCATAAAGAGCATGGAGCGTTTGGGACCGTGGCCTTGGTTTTTGGCCAGCTTAAATGCCTGTGCCAGTTCGATGACTGCTGATGTACCGGAAGCGTTGTCATCTGCACCATTAAATATATGATCACCGCGCATACCGAGATGATCGTAGTGGGCGGTAATAGTTACAAATTCGTCATTGAGGCGTGGATCAATGCCTTCTATATAGGCGACTACATTTTGGCTTCTGAGGGTTTTGCGTCCAATCTGCTGCTCGGTCAGGATGTGGGTTTTACTTTTTAGAGCTTTGGATTTTCCTTTTTTATTGATTTTGCGTAAGCGCTTTTCTATTTTTCTATACCGCTTTCCGAGCATGTTTTTGGCCATGGCGGGCGAAATAAAAACGGTATTGGGGAGTTGCTCATATTCCGGTTCGCCAAAGGTCAGATAGGCTCGGATGAGTTGATCGCGCCATATTTTGATACTACTACTTATATCTTGGTCGATGATAAAAACCCAAGCTACACCATGCTCCGCAGCTGTGCGCAGTTTGTATAGGAGACTGTCCGACCAAACACTTGCCGTATCGGTGCCACTTATCCTATACATACCCCGATCTGTTTTGGGTTCTCCCCGGTAGATGAGGATTGCGCGGTCCTTCAGTGTGCCCTTCGGTACTTTTTTGTAGTCGCTATAGGTATCAGAGTGGATTCCATAGCCCAGGAAAGTGACTTGATCTATATCGGTCGGAGGGATGTTTTTGTTGTATTGTGGAAATGCATAGTAGTCCCAAAAGTGTTTGTACGATTGGTTACGAATCTTGAGTTGATGTTTTTTCCAGTTGTGCCAAGTCAATACGACGGGTTGGTAGTAATTGCCACTGGATCGCAGGGGTTTAATCCCCATCAAGGCAAACTGTCCTGAGATGTATTTGGCTGCTTGGTCATTGCCCGGTGTTCCGGTTTCTCGACCTTGCATAGCATCATCGGCGAGGATAGATAGGTGTTTTTTTAAATCTTCTTTGGTTATGGTATTGGCAAAAATAGTTTGTTGGTTCTGGGCTTGATTTGTTGAGAGTGCAGTGCTGATCAACAATAAAATAAAAAACAATCGATGTATATGGCTATCTGTTTTGGATGAATAGTTTGGCATGATAAGTCAAGATTATTGAGTATCCTTAGGAATGGCAATTTTTTTTACGCGTCGCGCATGACGACCACCCTCAAATTCGGTTTCAAAAAAAGTATCGACCATCTCTATAAGGAGTTGCTTATCGACAAAACGAGCAGGGATAGCTAGGATATTGGCATCATTGTGCAATCGAGCGAGTTGTGCTATTTCTGTATTCCAGGCGATAGCTGCTCGGATATGCTGGTATTTATTGGCGGTCATAGCAACACCATTTCCACTGCCGCAGAGGATGATGCCGAGATCTGCCTTTTTGGCAAGGATAGCATCGGCTACGGGATGAATAAAATCCGGATAATCTACAGATTCGGAGCTATTTGTCCCAAAATCCAAAACCTCAATTCCTTTGTTTTTTAAATGTGCTATGACTTCTTTTTTGGATTCGTAACCGGCGTGATCACTTCCTATTGCTAAACGTAGATTGGGCATCAGTGCTTTATTTTTTTTGTTCTATTTGTTGAGCTCTCTTGTAATTGTCTATTATTTTTATTGTGCATTTATTGTCCGATATTGATCGTATTATAGTCTCCTAGTTTTTTGTTCATCTCCTGAGTAAAATTTTGGTCATTGATCAGTTGGGTTATCTGAAATACTTGGCGGACAGCGGTATTCCAGAAGCCATTATCTCTACGCCAAGTATTTTTTAGGTCTTCTTCGTCCAGGCTATCAAAGAACTGCATATACTGCTGTGTTTGGTCAGCGAGTATTCCGAGGTGTTTTTTGGCTTCTTTTATTTTGCCTGTATCTACGAGTGTTTTGATAAAAGGTATGACTCTGGGATCATAAGGAAAGTTCATATTTGGAAATGCCTCAAAATATTTGAGTGCGATGTCAGCGGCTTTTTCTTTTTGGCCTTGAGCCATCAGCTCGTTCATTGTTCTCCAAAAGATCATTCTGAGTGCGGAAGTACTAGGTGTATAGGAGTGGTTGACGAATAAGTCATACTTATCAAAGCCCCCCCATTTAAATTTATTCATCAGGCGGTCATAGAGTTTTTCTGTATCGGCACGTCCATTTCCATAAATATAAAAACTATTATCCGACGTTGATTTTACAGGAATCAAGCGTAATGCCAAGCCCTCTAACTGCGTAAAGTCTTCTGTACCCATAAGTTTTTCTTGTTGTGAGGTTACAGAAAAATATATGGGCCTATCATAGATATTGGAGGCGATGATATCCAGCAAGGCAGCATCACCCTTATAGATAGCTCGTTGTTTTAATTTGAATTCTATTCTTGGATTTTGGACTTGATCTGTTGGCTTTAATAATCCTACTGCACGAGCCTTTTGTTCGTCGATGGGCAAAACCAGATTGCTGGCCGGCATGACACCATATATACGCATAGCACCTTTACGACCATCGTCGGGTCGATCTTTGGCGAGGATCTGCAAGGCACGACGTAAATCCATGGCCTGTCCCGATTCGCTTGGGATTACGGGGATTTGGGTGCGTTTATTTCCTCGATAGGACTCCGGAGGTAAGGACATTTTGAGTGGCGGACTTTGATTGACTTTGCGACGCATTTGATCGATGTACCAATCCACATTGATAAGGCTCAGATTGACTACGCGTACATCGGTGCGGATACCTTCTACTTCTTGAGCATACCACAGCGGGTAAGTATCATTATCTCCGTAAGTAAATATGATGGCATTGGGATCACAGGATTCTAAAAAGTTTAGAGCATAATCTCGGGCTCCGGTGTGCAATCGTCTGCTATGATCGTCAAAGTTTTGTGTGAGCAACAAAAGGGGAACTAACAATCCGATTCCCGCTGAGGCAAATACAGGTAGCTGTCCGCTCATCTTCTCGCGCAAAAATTGGTAGAGGGCTATGACTCCCATCCCTATCCATATGCAGTATGTCAAGAAGGACCCTACCAAAACATAATCACGCTCTCTCGGTTCGTTGGGTGGCTGGTTCGAGAATATAATAATTCCTATTCCGGTCAATAGAAACAAGACCAGAAGAGCGAGAAAATCTTTTTTATTTTTTTTGTAATGAAAAAAGAACCCCAGTAGTCCTAGAATCAGCGGTATGAAATAATAGGTATTGCGCTGTTTGTTGTTCTTAATGGCGTCGGGCAATTGGGATTGGTTATAATGAATTTTGCTGTCTATAAAACCGATGCCGGAGAGCCAGTTTCCGTCTTTTTCGTTCCAGTCATAATACCCTTGCGTTCCATTCTGTCTTCCGGTAAAGTTCCACATAAAATAGCGTACATACATCCATCCTACTTGGTAACGTACAAAAAATTTGATGTGATCGAGGAATGTGGGTTTTCCTTTTTTATTGCCCAGCCATTGTTTGTACAGACCGGGACGACCTTGCGTATTGTCCTGCATACGAGGAAAGAGCTTTTTGTCCGAATTTTTATATACGGGCTTAAGTTTGTAATCTACGATTTTGTATTGATCTCCCACTCGACCGTAACGGGGGTCTTGGTCATAGCTTGCAGGAGCACCGACGGTATAGTCCGGTCCGCGCAAAAGAGCGCGTTCGCCGTATTGTTCGCGATTGAGGTAGGGGAGCAAACGCATCGGGTCGGAGGGGTCGTTCATATTGACCGGTGTATCAGCATTAGCTCTGATGACGACCACACCAAAAAGAGAAAAACCGATGACTGTCAGTGTAGCGGCTATGGCTAGATTTTGGATCAACTGACTTTTCTTTTTGTGCGCATATCGTATGGCTAAGTAAGCAAGTCCTCCAAGCAAAAGGGTCAATGGGACAGCACCACTATTGATGGGCATACCTAGTGTATTGACCATAAACAAATCGAGTTTTGCCCAGATCTCAGGAATACCTGAAATCACCAATTTTTGAACAAAATACAGCCATCCCATACCGGCTACCACAGCGATTGCAGCTCCTTTGAGATGTATTTTTTTATATTTTTTGTAATAGTACAGAAGAGCTACCATCGGTAGTGCGAGTAGGCTCAGCAAGTGTACTCCTATAGACATACCGGCAGAAAATAGGGAGAAGACCATCCAACGATCTGCAAGTGGTCCGTCAGGCAAGTAATAAAACTTAATAATTGCCCATACGGTCATTGCTGTAAAAAATGTGGACATTGCATATACTTCGCCTTCTACTGCCGAAAACCATACGGAAGTAATAAATGCTGTGCTCAAACCGGCCACTATGGCCGCTACATTGAGTACGATCGACTGATCAGTATTCGGAACAGTTGCTCTACCCAGCCATGCCAGCTTGGCAAGCATTCCTGTACTCCAAGCGACAAATGTCGCAGCAAAAGCCGTACAGATACCCGACATCAAATTGACCATAAAGGCAATAGTGGATGGGTCTGATGAAAAAATTTCTCCAATCCAAGCAAACAATCTGCCGACCAACAAAAACAAAGGTGCTCCGGGCGGATGTACTACTTGGAGTTTATACGCCCCCAATACAAATTCGCCACAATCCCAAAGACTTCCTGTACGCTCTACTGAGAAGTAATATACGATCGCAGCTATCGTAAAGACGATCCATCCGGCTATATTGTTTTTTTTACGAAATCCTTCCATAGATATAACATGTGCTTTTAAAAGGTCATTATTCTTTTGTGTCTTACTTTTTTTGACCGCGGCTCGATAAGATCCGCTATTTTGATCAAAGTTTTCAATCACCAAATCAGTGTGCTAGACGATTTGACGGCTCTAAATTAATCTTTTTGAGTAAAATATCTTCGGAAGATAGTAGCTAATAAAGATTTAGAGCCAAATAAGACCCGCTCTATTAAAATAAACCTAAGGTTTACAACTAGTTGCCCTGTATCTCCGTGAGTGGATGATACTTTATTAAATCTTTTAGAATCAGGATACTTTCCTCCAAATAGACATCTTTTTGCAGACCTTTGACCCATTCGTCGTACCGTGCTTTTTTTGATTCGTCGGACTCGATAGCAGACTGATCCGCTTTGAGTGGACTGATGTGCAGAGAAGCGATGGGCTCTGCCATGATGTCATCAAATTTGGATCGTTCTTCTTTTTGACTCTGACGATCGTGCTGATACCCTTCAAAACTCAATGGTACGACCGACTGGTCATCTTGGGCTTTGAGATAGTTCGCATATTCTTTGATGAGTGCAAATTGTTTGTGATGCGCAAGTCGCTCTTTGCTAGAGGAGACGATTCGATCCAATTCTCGGATTTGATATACATTTTGCTCGTAGGGGATAGGGTCTATGTGCGACCACTCCATGGGGTAATCGTATCGTTTTTCTCCGGTTTTGATAAAAGCGAAGTTATCGGGAAGCTCGATATCAGGTTTGACACCCTTTAACTGTGTGGATCCGCCGTTGATTCGGTAAAACTTTTGTGTAGTGAGTTTGACTTCTCCGAGAGGTTTGTATTCGCTATTGTCGCTGATGATTCGGTCGAGGTCAAAAAATCGCTGGACGGTTCCCTTTCCGAAAGTATTACTACCTACGATGATGGCTCTTTTGTAGTCTTGTAGGGCTGCAGCCAATATTTCAGATGCGGATGCACTATATCCATTGACCATAACGATCAGAGGACCATCGTAGCTTACACTCTCATTTACATCTCTGAGTATACGAGCTTTCCCTTTTCTACTTTTGACCTGCACGATGGGTCCTTCGTGGATAAATAAGCCACTCATTTCTACTACATCCCTCAAGGAACCTCCACCATTATTTCTCAGATCTAAAATGATACCATCCACCGCTTCGGCCTGGAGCTTTTCGAGCGCTTTTTTAATATCTCGTGCACAGGATCTACCATCACGGCGTTCAAAATCTGCATAAAAGCGAGGTAAATAGATGTATCCATATTTGGCAGCATCTCCATCTCGAGTCAAGATCACTGCTTTGGCATTTCCCTCATCCAAAATCACTTCATCTCGAGTGATCGTGATGAGGCGTTCTTGCGCATCGACTCCTTTGACCGTCAAGGTAACTAGAGTTCCTTTATCTCCTCGTATCAACTGTACCACGTCATCGAGCCTCCAACCCACTACATCTACGCCTTCTTCTTCATCTTCTTGCTTTACTTTGATGATAAAATCATCTACTTTGAGGTCTCCTTGTTTCCAAGCAGGACCTCCCGGTACTATACTTGACACCTTGGTCATATTTTTTTCAAAAGTGAGTCTTGCCCCGATCCCTTCTAGTCTGCCGGACATATTGATGTCAAAATCTTCTTTTGCCTTTGGACTGTAATAATCTGTATGCGGGTCAAAGATATTGGTGATAGAATTAATATAGGAACCGAAGCGGTCAGATCTTCTGATTTTGGACAAGCGATCAAAATATTGGTCATAACTTTCCATTACTTTTTTTCGAGCGTCATATTGGAGCGAATCCAAAGATTTTTTGCTACCTTCAAAATCCTCTTTTGACTGCGCGTCCCACTTGGCGTACATGCGCGACAGGGTTTCATATTTGAGCATTTTTCTCCAAAAATCACGCTGAGCTGCATCATCTTGAGGATAGTCTCGTTCCTCAAAATTGCTTTGAAATTGCTCATCAATATCAAAATCAAAGGACTGACTCAAGATATCCTTGTAGTACGCCTTGGGTTTTTCGATACCCTTTTCTAATAAATTGAGCGAAAGTTCAAAAAAATCAAATCGATTTTTGGCTATTTGGTCACCAATCCGATCTTTGTAAAAATCTAATACTTCGATATCTTGCTGTGTAAAAAAGCGCTTGGCACCATCCAATCGCTCAAGATACATCTTATACGCTTTCTGTGAATTTTGGCTATCTATCGCCTTGGGGCGAAAGTGGTATTGAGTCAAAAACTTGACAACAGCATTCATGATGACAATCTCCTTATCCAATATCGCAGTAGGAACTCCCGGCTTAAAACTTAAGATTCCGATCGTAACCAAAAGCACTATTGAAAAATATTTTATACTACGCATAGTCTAGTGTTTGTTTTTTTTTGAAAGATAAATATAACCCCCTTTTATAGGATCAAAGTATGTCGTAAGCCAAAATCTCATTGTACCGCTGTTAAATGTTTCTTAAAGCTATTATATACGCTGATCATAAGCTCGGCTTGATACTCTCCTAAACATTGAGATAGCTCATCAGTAAGTCGTATCGTTCTTTTAGTGTGTCGATATATTCGGACTCTACAAAAGAAGCTCGAATGTCATAACCATATCGGATGAGTGCAGCTTTGATGTGTTGGATGTCTTGGCGGTTTACTTTTACAGTCACTAAAATCTTACCGGATTCGATGTCCGGCGAACTGATAAATACACTCAAAATAGCGGCATCTTCCATTTCGATGATTTTGGATATTTCTGCTAGCGAGTAATCTCTTCGATCCATAGCGAGCACTATAATACTGCCCGGCTCCGAAAAGCTGAAGCTATCTGCATAGTGCTGTACCAGATCTTCTAATGTAATCAGTCCGATATAGTTGTTATCGTGATCAACTACCGGAACGACCGTGAGTTTGAACTCTGAAATGATGGCGAGCACTTCAAACAAATGGTCATCTGTTTTGACATAAACTTCCGGATGGAGGGACAGTTCATAAGAACCTACCGGCTCGTGGACATCATGATCCAAGATATCTTCTTCTGATAATAAGCCGAGGAGTTGTTTGTTATTAACTATCGGCAGGTGCTTGACATAATAGTCGTTCATGATACTCAAAGCTTCCGCACCGGTATCCGAAGTTTGTAACGGGATCAATATTTTCGATATAAGTTCTGCTGCAATCATGTATCTGTTAAACGCTTTTTAGGGTCGGAATAAAGCAAATATTTTGTTAAAATTATTTATTTGTGCTCCATAAGAATATCTGTTTAGACCGATAGACCCGTCATCATCAACTCATGAGTCGTTTTTTTTGTTCTACAAACTCTTCTTCGCTCAGGAGGCCTTTTCTTCTCAATTCGTCGAGTTTATTGAGTTGTTTGAGCAAGATGTCTTCGTCCAAGAGGTTTTCTCCGCCTTGACTGGCTTCGATCTGGGCTTTGAGTGATCCCTCAAACTTGTATCCATTTTCTTTAAAAGTTTCATATTCGTCTTGGATTCTTAAAAAGGCAAGTGCTTGATGTGTAGCGATTTTTTCAAAATCATTGAATCCGTTTTCAATGGCTTTTTGGAGATGGTAAAAGGATTTTTTGGCTTCTTCGTTTAAGGAATAAGAAGAAGCCAAGTTGAAGTGAAGTGCGGGATCATTCGGACTGATTTTGAGCGCCTTAGTAAAATCTTCGATGGCACCTTTGATATCGTAATCTTTAAACTTACGTATGCCGCTCTGCTTAAAAGGGTTGCTTTTGGGATAGCTCTTTTTGACAGGTTTTCTTCTATATTCTCGCTCAAAACGTCGAGAATTTCGGCGTGGTGCTTGCGTTTGGTGGCGAGATCTCACATTGCGCCTGCTACTGCTTCCGGATCTTCGTGTTCTGTTTTGATTGCCCCTATTGTATTTTTGATCAAACTCTTGGTCACCCATAGTGAGCAACCGCACGGCATCAAAAAAACCCAACACGACGGAGATCGGTAATCCCATTATTCTTAAACCCATCATGGTCAAAAAGACAAACAAAAATCCTTCTCCCGGTCTCCGTAGGTAGAATTTGTGGATACCAAAGCCCCCAAATAGAAAAGCTAAAACTGCAGCGGTAACTCTATTTTTTTGCATATTAATAATTTACAGAAAGTGTGCTAATATACATGGAAGAACAGTTCATAGGCTCTATTAGGTTTCTTTTTTTGTAGAATAGGTGTTTTCTGTGTCGTATTTCTTTGACAAACTTGCCTGCATTGACTCCATGCGGAGTTTGGTAGAGTGCGGGATTGAGGTGTAGCTATGCTGTAATTAGGGAGAGATCTTACAAGTCAATATAGCGATGTCATCAGGATAGGCTTGTTGTGATTTGAAGGACCGGATATACGCTTGGAGCTTGCGGTTAAAATCTTTTGCCGAACAATCCATATGCTCTAGGATAAACTTTTGGATGTTATCGTCACTTAGATAATCTCCTTGGTCATTTTTTATATCTGTCAGTCCATCGGTATATGTAAGCAGAAGTGCCGGATATTTTAGTTGGAAAGAGCCTGTTTTGATTTCGGGAAGTTCTTCAAAAGCACCTATAACAGTACATCCTTCTACCAATCGCTCAATGCTTCCATTTTGACTAAAGAATGGAGGTACATGTCCGGCATTGATGTAATGGATCGTACCGGATCGGCGACAGTACTCTAATACGAACAAAGTAAGGTATCCATCCAGCAAAGAGTTTTTATAGACCATTTTATTGAGCTTACACACGAGGTCTTTAAGGTCAGAATAATTGACCGCATAACTGTGGAGCGAGGCTTGGAAGTTGGACATCATCAGTGCTGCAGAAATACCTTTACCTGCTACATCCGCCATACAGATGATGCACTTGTCTTGATCGAGTTCAAGTACATCAAAATAATCTCCGCCGACATCGGAATGGGGCTCGTAGATTCCGTCGATATCCAGATCTGCCGAGTTGGGAAATTGGTCCGGGATCAACAAGTGTTGCACTTGTGCAGCTAGTTCCAGTTCGCGCTTGATTCGCTCTTGCATGAGCTGTCTTTTGAAAAGCCGCTTGTTTTCGATCGCCACTGCTATGATATTGGTTATGGTGGTGATAAATTGTATTTTATTATAAAAGTCCTCATTATGGTCACACTCACCGACCAGCACAAAAGCAATCGGGTAATCTTTGTGATAGACCGGTATGATGACATCAAAATCTTTGAGCGTGGGATTCGTTGATGGATCGATACGCTCTGTACGTTTGTATCTCAATGCAGAAGACATAATGGCTTTTGTGTGTGCATCCGAATAGTTTATTTTGGCGACAGCCGTCCATTCTTCTTCTTGCTCTACAAAAAGGAGCATCTTTTTGATACCCATCTCCCAGCCCAAGAAGTTGCGATACATATTGAAGAGCTCATCAGCAGAAATATTGTTGTTGATCGCCTGAGTAATCGCTAGCAGACTCTTGATCTGTAACTGCTTGAGATTGAGTTGATCTTCTATGGATTTGATATCACCAAGTGATTTCTGCATAGCCGGAAGAAAATTTTTGTGCTCAAATATAATGAAATTACATGGTATGTACCTTAGCGAGTCCCTGCGAGGAGGTACGACGAAGCAGTCTCATCCTTCGGAGACAGTTTCTATCCGCCAAAGAGCCATAGTTCGTTTACAAAGTCAACAATATAAAGTCCGGCATATTTCTTTAAATTTGCACTCAATTTATAGAACTTCTATGCAAGACTTATATATCTACAATAGCTTGACCCGCAAAAAAGAAAAGTTTGTGCCGATCTACGAGGGTTTTGTAGGAATGTATATCTGTGGACCTACGGTCTATAGTGATGTACATCTGGGCAATTGCCGCACATTCACCTCTTTTGATATCATGTATCGCTTTTTGAAGTATCTGGGCTACAAAGTACGCTACGTACGCAACATCACCGATGTAGGTCATCTGCTCGATGACGGACAGGACCGGATATCCAAAGGGGCACGTCAAGACAATCTGGAGCCAATGGAGCTAGTCCAAAAATACATGAACGGCTTTCACCATATGATGCGTACTTTTAATAATCTCGATCCGGACATTGAGCCCCGAGCTACCGGACATATTGTGGAGCAGATCGAGATGGTACAGCAGATACTGGATAATGGATGGGCTTATATCCGGAATGGATCCGTCTATTTTGATACGGTCAAATTTGCGGAAGTAAAAAAAGTCTATGGCAAACTCTCCGGAAGAAAAATAGAAGAATTGCAAGCTGAAAGCCGTAAGCTGAACAAACAAGACGAAAAACGACATCCGTCAGATTTTGCTATTTGGATGAAAGCCGGACAGGATCACATCATGCGTTGGTCATCACCTTGGTCGGAAGGATTTCCGGGATGGCATCTGGAATGTTCCGTGATGAGTACCAAATATCTCGGTAAGCATTTTGATATACACGGAGGCGGTAATGACCTCAAATTTCCACATCATGAAAACGAGATAGCACAGAACATCGGAGCTTGTGATTGTGCTCCGGCCAACTATTGGATCCATACCAATATGCTGCTTATGAATGGGCGTAAAATGTCCAAAAGTGATGGCAATACTATCACTCCCGATGAACTCTTTACCGGTGATAGCCCACACATTTCGAGAGCCTATAGTCCTATGGAACTGCGGTTTTTTATGCTACAGACCCACTACAGCTCGACTCTAGACCTGACCGACGCAGGACTTTTGGCTGCAGCCAAAGCATACAAAAGGTTGATGGAAGCACGCAGAGCACTCCAAAGCTTACAATCCACTGCCTCAAATGGTGATCAAGACCAACAGATCAAACAATTGATGCAAAAAGCCATTGACCAAATGTGTGACGACTTCAATACACCCAAAGCCCTGGCGGTTTTGTTTGAGCTAGTGCCCAAAATCAATAGCTTGGCTGATGGAAAAACAAAAATGGATACGATTTCTCAGACTACTCTGGAAGCCCTTAAAACATTTTTTGATCAGATGATTTTTGAGATATTCGGTCTAGAGGATGATCAGCTCATCGAAGGCAATAAAGAAGAACTCCAGAGCGTCATGAAGCTGATTATCGATATACGTAAGCAAGCAAGAGCTGATAAAAATTGGAAACTTAGTGATCAGATTAGAGACCAATTGGCTGCAGCCAATATTCAACTAAAAGATGGAAAAGATGGTACGACTTGGACTATTGGATAACAGCTACATTTTGGTGCTACTCCTTATGATAGCAGTGATTAGCTGTAAAAATGAGCCACAAAAAACTAAAGATACGCCCAAGTCCAAACCAATCGAAAAGCTGAAGATCCCGGCATTTAGTGCAGACAGTGCTTATCTTTATACACAAGAGCAAGTAGACCTCGGACCCAGGGTTCCCGGGACCCAAGCCCACAAAAAGGCTATCGAATATTACCAGAATAAGCTCCAATCATTTGGTGCTCAAGTCCGTCTTCAGAAGTTTACCAAAAAAAGATTTGACGGTCTGAAGCTCAACGGAACCAATATCGTTGCCTCTTACAATCCGGAGAAGAAAAAACGTATATTTCTCTGTGCGCACTGGGATAGCCGATATATGGCCGAAAAAGCTAAAGACCCTGCGCTGAAAAACAAACCCATCGATGGAGCGGATGACGGTGCTACCGGTGTAGGCGTACTTCTGGAGATCGCACGACAGATCCAAAAAAATCCACTCAAAGAAGTAGGTCTGGATATCATCCTATTTGACCTCGAAGATCAAGGTAAAAACGGAGCGGATCCATCCAATATTGAGACTTGGGGCTTGGGCTCACAATATTGGTCTTCGACTCTCCCTCGTGACTACAAACCACGCTTCGGTGTCTTACTCGATATGGTGGGTGCCAAAGGGGCTATTTTTCCCAAAGAGGGCTACTCTCTACAGAATGCCCCTTCCCAGACCAATAAGATATGGCGGCTTGCCCAAGGAATGGGATACGGCCATCTGTTTATCAATGACCGTGGAGGCAGCATAACAGATGATCATTATTTTATTATGAAAAATGCCAAAATACCGGTGGTTGATATCATCCACACGCGCCCAAATGGGCAGTTTGGAGCCTATCATCATACCCCACTGGACAATATGGACATCGTAGATAAGGCCACCCTAAAAGCTACCGGACAGACTACATTGGCCGTAGTCTATCACTTTCATAATGGGAGTTTTTGATCATCTACGTATATGGTAAATACTGCCCGATTATCATCAAAAGGAATAAAGCGTTAATAAAATGCTGCTTCATCGATCAGCAGAGGTATCGATCAAAGCATGGATTATGTTTCTTTTAACTCCAAGCTATTTTCGCGACTTTGGTAGTACTCTTTGCGATTTCGGGACAGATCGATAGCCAAATAGATAGCCGATCGAAAAGAACCCTCATCCGCCAAAGCTTTACCGGCGATATCATATCCCGTACCGTGGTCAGGCGATGTGCGTATGACCGGCAGACCGGCAGTAAAATTAACTCCGGCTCCAAAGCTCGATAGTTTGAAGGGTATCAGTCCTTGATCGTGATACATCGCCAATATACCGTCAAATTTTTTGTAATTCATGGAGCCAAAAAATCCATCTGCCGCATAGGGACCATAGACGAGATGCCCTTTCTTCTTTAACTCCAGCAGAGTAGGTTCGATCAGATCTTTTTCCTCTAGCCCTATAGTGCCTCCGTCTCCTGCATGCGGATTGAGACCAAGTACGGCTATAGTTGGCTTGTCGATTCCAAAATCTACTTCGAGTGTCTTAAAAAAACTCTTGAGTTTGCCGATCAATTGTTCTTTGCTCAAGGATTCGGACAGTTGAGCAATCGGCACATGATTCGTAGCCAGAGCTATACGCAGATCCTGATGTACCATACACATAAGATGATCGGGAGCATCAAAGCGATCTGCCAGATATTCGGTATGTCCGGGAAATCCAAATCCTGCCATGCTCATGACCTCTTTGTTGATCGGTGCGGTGATCAATGCATCGAGTTTTCCTGTTTTGAGATCTTCAGTAGCTCGGTCAAGTGCTGCTACTGCCAGCTTACCCGCTTCTAGAGATTTTTTGCCCAGTTCGATTTTGATATCTCCTTCCCAACAATTGACGACATAGATTCGTCCCGGTCTCGGCAATCGCCCTTCTTGTACTGTAGTAAAGCGCAATTCGTCCAACTTGACGATGTTCTTGTGATAAGCGACTACCTTACTCGAACCGTATATAATCGGGGTACATCGTTTCAAAATACGCTCATCAGCTAGGGTTTTGAGCAGAACCTCAAGTCCTATCCCGTTGACATCTCCTATAGTTATACCCAGTTTTAAATTATCCATCTGTTCCGTTACTTTTTTTGATCGCAGATCAAATGTACACTATTTTTATTCATTCTGAAAAGAGTATTGCTCCACAAGTACAATCCTTTACTAAACAGTGCGGTGTAACTTATTTAAGATCTTAGGCGTTATAGTTTCGATGTATGTTCATAAAATGATTTTGCTCATCCGGCTGACCCTCTTCAGTATAGTCTGTTCAGCCCAGATCACGTATATGGATACGACTAACTTGATCCCCAATCCCGGTTTTGAAACCTTCAATATGTTTCCTCTCGGTTGGTATTACAAAGGCGAACATTACACACAATTAGTACGCTTTTGGTCATCTCCCACAGGAGCATCTCCCGACGCATATGGTCCCCAGGTCATTGTACCTGCAAGCTGGCGAAAAAATGGGTTTGGGCAGGCTACTCCACACAGTGGTAATGCGATGTCTGGCATCACCCTCTATGGTTGTGAAGACGGTAAACCCCACTGCAGAGAATATCTACAAGTAGCCCTAAAAGAAAATCTAGTCCCCGGACAGCGATACGAACTCAGCTTCTATTACAACTGCCTAGAGCGTTCACTACAAATAGACCGATTGGGAGTAGTATTCATCAGCGAGCCTATCCACATTGAAAAAGACATCTGCTTGTGTGATCTCAATGGACAATATCTGCCGGAATTAAAAAAAGTAGAAGCCGGACAGTGGGTTAAATTTAGTTTCTTCTTTGTAGCCCACGATGAAGCTTCTTATCTCATCATCGGAAACTTTGATGAGGATAGCTATACGCATACTTCTTCTACCGCCAAAAAACCACTACCTTATGCATATTATTACATAGATGATGTACGACTAAAAAAACTACCTCCCATACTATCTACTAAAAAACATGCATCGCTGGAACTCATAGACCCCCAAGTAGGCCAAATCACCCAATTAGATAATATATATTTTGATACCGACAAAACGGATTTTAGCCCAAAATCCTTCCATCAGCTCTATGAATTGCTCCGTATTTTGGAAAAATATCCTCAAATGAAAATCCAGATCCGCGGACATACGGATGATCAAGGCACGGATGCTTACAATCAATCCCTATCGCTCCATCGTGCCAAAGCCGTAGCAGAATTTTTGTACGATCACAATATCACTCAGGAGCGTGTCCGTTATATGGGTTTTGGCAAAAGCCTGCCCATCGCCAACAATTCGGATCCTGACGGTAGAAAGAAGAATCGTCGAGTCGAGTTTTTGATTTTAGAACTGTAGCAGTCCTTGGGTTTTCTGCTCTGCAGTGACGGGTGTCTCCCTTTGGAGGGGTAGGGGGAGGACTCTTATTGCCTCCTTTGCGATCAGAACAGTCTCCGAAGGATGAGACTGCTTCGTCGTACCTCCGCGCAGTGACGGTTTAACGTGCTCATGTGCCAGTAATACTCACCCCCGACCCCTCTCTTAAAAAAAGAGGGGAGCGCATTCGTTTGGTTTTTGTCCCCCTTTGGAGGGGCTAGGGGCAGGACAATCCCTCCGGAGATTGCAAATAAATTTGCAAGGCCATTTGTGTTACGTCTGTGAAGGTTGAGACTGCTTCGTCGTGCCGCCGCGCAGATGTCATTGCGAGACAGCCGTGATGGTGCATCGAGGGCTTGCCGCTGCCGAAGATAATCCGAGATGTCTAAATCGAGGATCACAAGCGCATAAGCTGTCAAGCGCATAAGCGAGTAATC
>JAJRUR010000035.1 GCA_024277695.1 Bacteroidota bacterium
GAGATGTCTAAATCGAGGATCACAAGCGCATAAGCTGTCAAGCGCATAAGCGAGTAATCTGTTTTCGTCTCCGTGTGATGGGACTGCTTCGTCGTGCCTCCTCGCAGTGACGGGGTGTCCCCCTTTGGAGGGGGCTAGGGGAAGGACAACCCCTCTGGAATTTGCAAATAAATTTGCAAGGCCATTTTGTGCCCCGCCTCTGGAGGATGCGACTGCTTCGTCGTGCCGCCGCGCAGGGTCCTTGTCCTCGTTTGGTATTCTTTTGGCATCAGCGACAAATATTCTCAGTGCTCAAGTCGATCTGCCCAAAAGAAATCATCGCATTGAACAGTCGGATCCTACTAAATTTGCGTAGATCGTCATATCTAATCTCTTGTGCACGTATGCGACCCAAATCTAATAATCGCGCGCATTGTGTTCCTGCGAGCAATGGCTGCACAGGGCTATACCAATGCTCTCCGTCATATAAGGCTACATTGCAGTAATAACTATCGGTAAGTAATCCCTTTCGGATGATCAAGATATCATCGCAACCCTCACGGAGACCAAAAAGTCTGTCCAGTTCTTCTCGATCTGCCATCTTATGGTCATAGCGAACTGTATCTATGTGTACCGGTTTCAGCGTCCGGATAGGCCTCAGATGATATTTTTCAAAATGGAGCTCTTCGATAGATCGGCCATAGAGTATTCGGCATTTGACCAAACCCTTTTCGAAGCCGGAAGGCACTTCTAGGCACTTACGCAATTTTATACCAGGCTCTAAGCCAAAGAGTGTCTTGCGCGCACGATCAAATCGCTCTTGATGGCGATGAAGATTATACACGCGTCCGTTCAATATTTTGATGGTCTCAACCAGTAGGGACATAGATTTTTTGTAGCAGTTCTTGGTATTCATCCGTACAATCGCTCATATGTGTGATGCCCCCGCCACTACGGTATATATATCCATCTGTGTTTTGTTCGATATAGCGGATCATCACCGCCGAGTCCAATTGACTTCCGTCAAAGATACCAAATACTCCTGTATAGTATCCCCGATCCTCTCCTTCAGCTGCCCTTATTATTTCTATGGTTTTTTTCTTAGGTGCACCGCTTATACTTCCGGCAGGTAGTAGTCGCCCTATGATATCTCCAATGTGATCTTCATAATCATCCTCCAGATCTCCGACAATCTCTGAACTCACCTGTAGCAAATTCCGCTCCGAAGTCTGTATATGATCTATATATCTAAAGCGATGCAGCCGTACCCCACTCGATACCATACTCAGATCATTGCGCAGTAGATCCACAATCGTACAGTGCTCGGCGAGCTCTTTAGGGTCGTTGAGTATTTTTGCCTCTGCATTCGGTATATTGGCATCGATCGTACCTTTCATTGGATAGGCATATATCTTTTTGTTTTTTATTTTTATAAATGCCTCGGGAGAAAAAACGACACATTGGTTTTGGAGTAACAGTTTATATTTGGCTCGAGCTGTTACGAAAACATCTTCTAGCTCAGCATCCATTTTGATCTGTGATCCAAAAGATAGATTGAGCAGATAAGAGTTTCCAAAAAGTATTTCTTTTTTGACTTGATCAAAAGCTGCTTGATATGTATCAAAAGATACTGCTTGAGGACGAAGTACTATTTTTTTGTACTCCTTTTTGTTTTTAAGGTAGTTTGTCCTTCCATGGATATCGTAATAGATGTCCGGGGGCAATTCGTCAAGCTTATAGGCCAAAGGTTTTTTCTGTTCGTAATCGATTACAAATAGAAATGCTTGACCTCTACTTCCCCAGTCATTGAGCTGTTGAACAAATTTTTCTAACATAAAAGAAATCTAAAAAAATCCACGAATAAATCAAAGGGGCTTGTAGGCTATCACTTTGATCTCGATGAGTAGATGCGGATGTGGTAGTTGGTGTACAGCGACGGTGGTGCGCGTAGGGCCTTCTGCGTCAAAATACTCTCCATAAACTGCATTGTACCCGCCAAAGTCATTCATATTGACCAGAAAAGTAGTCACATCTACCACATCATCGAGCGTCGCTCCTACACGGGACAGTATATCGGCGATGTTATCCAATACAGCAACGGTCTGCTCTCGAATATCCAGATTAGTGGTACCCATTTCATCTACTTGTACTCCTACCAAACTATTATCTGCCCGACGACTACTCGTACCGGATACAAAGATAAAATCCCCTACACGCTTTACGTGCGGATAGTTGCCTCGAGGTTTGGCTTTATCTTCTAATGTTTTGCTTTCCATATAAATATATTCAAGTTTTGGTAGTTATAAAATAGAAAAAAAAGGAGTTGGTTAAGCTATAATTACCAAAAAAACTCCCGATACAAGATACAAATAATTTCAAAAATCACTACTGATTACTTTGTATCTTTTGGTACAAAGCTAAGTGATTTGAGAATCACAAAACCGTGTGAAAAAAGGCGAATCGAAACGCAGCAAGTCATTTTACAACTATCTTTTCTACTTGTTCTCCATATCTAAGCCTTTCTTTATATGTGATCATGGTATCATGATTTTGCGTATTCCTATTACAATTCCTTCCTGCATCAATTCAAGGATAGGTATGCCGGAAAGTCTTGAGTCTATAGACCAAATCGCCTCTAACTGCTCTTCATCCTAATTTCTTTGATCGACTTAATCAATTTATAAGGTCTGTAGGTCATGGCATAAACATTTAGAAGTTGATTAGTTAAATTTTGTTTCCAAGAATAATAATAATTTTTTAGAAACCAAAATAAAGTCGCAGTTTTTTCAAAAAATCAGAGCTCTTTGCGGTAAAGTTTGCAAATAACTTTGCAAGGCTATTTTGTGTCCCGTCTGCATGTATGATGAGACTGCTTCATCGTGCTGCCTCGCAGTGACGGTTTAACGTGCACATGTGCCAACAGTAATACTCACCCCCGACCCCTCTCTTA
>JAJRUR010000036.1 GCA_024277695.1 Bacteroidota bacterium
AAAAATAGACGAACAGCAAGATGATTTCAGTCAATTGCTCAGCAGCCGTACCATGCTCTTTTTGGGCTTAGGTGCTATTCTATTTGTACCCATTTTCAAAACTGTAACCCACTTGCCTCCCTATATTGGTATGATGCTGAGTTTGGGTGTAGTCTGGCTAGTCTCCGAATATATCCACCCCGAAGAATCTTTTACAGACGAACGCAAGCATCTGTATTCTGCTCATACAGCCTTATCTCGGATAGAGATGTCGAGCATCTTATTCTTTTTGGGTATTTTGATGGCTGTAGCCGCATTAGAAACTATGGCGATGCATGGAGTGGGGACACTGAGGTATCTTGCAGAGTTGATGGAAAAAAGTATCCCCAACCAAGAAATCGTAGTAATGCTCTTGGGGGTTGGCTCGGCTATTATCGATAATGTCCCCCTTGTTGCAGCTGCTATGGGGATGTATCACGAACCTCTCGATGCTGAACTTTGGCACTTTATTGCTTATGCCGCAGGTACAGGAGGCTCTATGTTGATCATTGGGTCTGCTGCAGGAGTAGCCGCAATGGGTATGGAAAAAATCGATTTTATCTGGTATTTCAAGAAAATCACTTGGCTTGCAGTTCTTGGATTTCTAGCAGGTTCTGCAGTATTTATCTTGATGAGTGCTTATATTTTTTAGCTTCAAGTAGTTTATCTCCTCAACCTTTGAGCAATAATAGCTGTGGCGACAGCAGCATTTAGAGATTCTGCCCCCAAACTGTAGGAGGAAGATATACTGATCGAACCATCCAACAAACTTTTATTTGCATTCGATATTCCGTGTCCCTCATTTCCAATGACTACCACAGTTGACTGCCCAAATAGATGCTTTTCCATATCCGTACCTCTTACCTCTGCTGCCAAAATAGAAGATGTCGAAAGATGTTTTTTAACATCTGCCAATGTAGTATGGAGTAATTTTACTCTAAACAAAGACGCCATGGATGCCTGTACCACCTTGGGATTATAGGGATCAACACAATCTGAAGATAGCAAAAGACTCGGCATCCCAAACCAGTCACATGTTCTAATAATCGTCCCAAGATTGCCCGGATCACGTATCTGATCTAAAAAAAAATAATTTTGACTTGGGTCCAAATCTTTCAACTGAATTTTGGGAGGTATGCTCACTTCCATCAGGACAGATACCGGAGACTGTAAGGTAGAAATCTTAGCAATAGTCGTTAAATTGCTGTTAAACAAACAAGATTTCTGTATCAAATCCCTATGAACATGCTTTTCTATCCAAAGATCTGTTGCTACAATAGTTCTGATATACTTGGATTGAGTTATTAGCAACTCTTTGCATATCTTGTCGCCTTGAACCAAAAATGTCCCATATTGTTTTCGATATTTTTTTTGGTGAAGCGATCTTAAGCGTTTAATTTGTGACTTTGTAATGGTCATTACTGAAAATTGAATATGAACAAATTCTTGTTTAGCTCAAAAGTAACATTTCTCGTCTTTTCGGCGGTAATAGCCTTACTCAGTTCTTGTCAAGTCAATAAATACTTAGATGATGACCAAAAATTAATTAGAGAGCAGCGTATAATTTTTAAAAGCAAAGAAGAAAAAATCCCAAACAAGACCGAAATACGCTACAGTTTACAAGCCTTGGCCAAGCCTGAGCCTAATGGCAAATTCTTATGGTTGATTCCATATCGTTTGTCAGCCTATTACAAGACACTCAAACCAAAAAAATATGGTTGGATAAAACGATGGTTAAAAAACAGTGTTGCCGAAGAGCCGGCTTTATACGATTCTAGTCGCATCATAGCCAATGTACGCACCATGCAGTATTACCTCAAACGACAAGGGTATATGGATGCTCAAGTGGAGGCTAGGACCAAACTCAAAAAGAAAAAAGCCAAAATAAGCTATACGATAGATTTTAATAAGCTATACAAAGTTTCTGAATTTAGTTTTGTATGCAAAGATTCACTCGTATTGGACATCTTAAACCGTCATAGGGCTACAAGTTTTCTTAAACCCGGATCTGTAGTCTCACAAGCCAATTATGATAAAGAAGTCAGTCGCATCGGCCAACTTTTACGCAATAATGGATATGCTTCCTTTTTTCCGAATTATGTGGATCAACTTCGAGGAGATAGTCTAGGCAATTACCGTTTAGAAGTCTTTCTCAAAGATGATTCGCTATCTCATGAAAAATACTACATCGGTGACATCAATGTCTATCTCGATAAAAGCAACTCCAAGCTAGACGATACACAACAGGACACCGTAGATGGAATCGTATATCATTATAAAAAAGGCAAGACCCCCTATTTAGATCCTGAACTCATTTCTCGAAAGATCGACTTTAGATCACAAGATCTTTATCGCAAAGACCTTATTGACCATACGCAAGCACAGCTGGGAAGACTCCCCGTACTACGACGTGTAGGAATAGCAGCAAAAACGCACCCAGAGGCACAAAAAATAGACTATGACCTCACCCTGCAACGAAATGCAAATTATGACTTGAATACAGATATCAAATTGGGTTATGTCACTTTAGCCTCTGATCGTCCAAACCGTATTGGTATTACAGGCACTGCAGGCTTATCGCATAACAATTTATTCGGAGGTGGAGAGTTATTTACTTCCGAAGTTAGTGGTGGGCTGGAATTTAATCTCTTCCAAGCCTCTTTCAAGCAAGGTATCATCAGTCAAAACATACAGTTCAATAATTCGCTAAATATCCAATCATTTAAAGCCAATATGGGCTTGTACAAGCTTCTACATAAACTTGGACTTAATTCTGATGATTTTCAAAATAATTTGAAAAAAAATGCTCAAACTCGGCTCAATCTCGGTATCCAGTTCCTCAACTTCGAACAATTCTATTCTTATCAGAATTTTGAAATCGACCTAGGACACGAGTTTGAATATAAAAATATACACTATCAGATCAACCAAACCGGACTACTCTACTGGAATCCTACCACAGATGTTGGTTTTGACACGACAAATACGAGCAACCCCAATCTGAGGAGGTCTTTCGAGCCGAGGATGCTTACCGGCTTATTTTTCAGAAATCTCGCCCTACAATATCAAAGTCCATTCAATGCCAAAGGCGAACAATTTACCTTTCTAGGACAGTTTGAGTCTAGTGGACATGAAGTTTTTCTTGCTAATCAAGTCTATAGATGGGCTACCGGATCAGATACTGAATTCTATCTGGGCAGAATCGGACAAGAAAAACTGCGCTTCGCCCACTTTATGAAACTCGAATTGGACGGCAGATACTTTAAACGATTGGGCAATTTTGCTTCTATCAGTGCTCGAGCTGATGTTGGTGTGGCTCTTCCTTATGGGTTTAGAGAAAATGGAGCTAATGTAGTACCCTACGTCAATCAGTTCGGGGTAGGTGGACCTTATAGCTTGAGAGGCTGGGAAACCCGAGAGTTAGGACCCGGTGGAGTACCACCTCCGGACAATAGTGCAGAAATTATCTCTTTTGCTCAAAAAGGAGATCTCAAACTAGAGCTCAATCTCGAGTACCGTTTTAAGCTCTTCTGGTATCTACGCGGTGCTTTCTTTATTGATGCAGGAAATGTCTGGCTTTTTAAAAAACTTCCTCTCATAGACGGTCAACCACCAACTCCGCCTGAAGCCATCTTTAGTACCGACTTTATCAATCAGATGGCTGTAGCCGGAGGATATGGGATACGATTTGACTACAACTTCTTCGTCGTCAGACTAGATTTGGGATATAAATTGAGAAATCCTTACATCAATGATTTGGGCAATAATTGGGTTATTGATAAGCTGCAATTAGGAAATATGAATTTTAACTTTGCAGTCGGTTACCCCTTCTAGAACGCAGATCAAATGTTTTCTGTCCTCAGACTAAAGGATAGCTTAAATATTCAAGTACTAAATATAGCCATTACATCGTACCTTTGTACATCAACTTTAAGGCCATTACGACAATACAAAAGATGCAACAAAAAAAGAAAAATCCTATCCCTTCCGGTCTTAGAGTACTTACTCTGGTAGGGATTATCACTTGGATGGCTTGGTCAGGCTGGCAATATTTGAGCAAACCGCAGGCTCAAAATAGCACATACGATATACCAAAATCAATGGGTACTACCCACAATAATAATAACAATCCTATATCCATCCATAATAATAACTACTTCAGTCTGGGATATAGTGAAGACGATGAACAAGCTTTATGGGTAAGCTACACAATGACTAGAGCCCAACTCAATAAACCCCGTTTAGCGCGACTCAAAAACTTCAGTACTGACCGACATATATTGACAGGTTCTGCAACAGATTATGATTATCGAGGATCCGGATATACACGGGGTCACCTGGCACCATCAGCTGATATGAGTTTTGATTCTATAGCTTTGGCAGCGAGTTATCGTTTTTCAAACATCAGTCCACAACTCGCTAAGTTTAATGGTGGGATCTGGAGAGAACTCGAAGAGCAAACTCGAGATTGGGCAAGAGCGTCCAAAAGATTGCATATTGTGACCGGACCTATTTTTACCCGTCGTACCAAAACAATCGGTAAGAATCGAGTTACAGTCCCCACACATTTTTACAAAGTCTTGATGGATGCAGACCTTCCGGAAAAAAAGGCTATAGGCTTCGTCATACCGCACCAAGTCAGTTATAAACACCTCAATAAATATGCTGTATCTGTAGATCAAGTCGAACAAATGACCGGACTTGACTTCTTTGACGGAATACTTCCTGACGATGAAGAAGAAACTTTAGAACAAAGAATGGAGATAAGTAAGTGGAAATTTAACAACAAAAGATATAAATTGCGCATCGAGCAATGGAACAAAAGATAACTTTATGCAAGACTTAAGAGAGCAACTTATAGAAACTGTCCGCAACGGATACAAGATGAAAGGTGATCACATCATCCTCGGTACATCCATTTATGATCGGATACCGAATAAAAAGAACCTCATCAACATCCCATTGAGTACACTCAATCGACATGGATTGATTGCAGGTGCTACTGGTACCGGCAAAACAAAAACCTTACAAATACTCGCAGAGCAGTTATCACAGCAAGGTGTACCATCGCTCATCATGGACATTAAAGGTGACCTATCGGGTATAGCGATGCCTAGTGATGGTCATCCCAAAATCGATGAGCGGCATGCGATTATTGATATTCCTTTTATTCCTGACTTTAGTCCTGTAGAATTGATGTCTTTGTCAGGTGATTTTGGCATTCGCCTACGAGCGACAGTCAGCGAATTTGGTCCGATATTGTTTTCCAAAATACTCAATCTCAATGATATCCAATCCGGCATCATTGCTGTAGTCTTTAAGTATTGTGATGATAATCGGCTTCCACTGTTAGATCTAAAGGACCTGCAGAAGGTGTTAGTCTTTATGACCAATGAAGGCAAAAAAGAAATTGAAGAGATCTACGGTCGTATTTCAAAAGCTTCGATCGGAGCAATTACCCGAAAGATGATCGAGCTGGAACAACAAGGAGCCGATTTGTTTTTTGGTGAGCCTTCTTTTGAAGTAGAGGATCTGGTCAGAGTAGATCAGCACGGTCGAGGAATTGTATCCATACTTCGGGTGACGGATATTCAGGACAAGCCCAAACTCTTTTCGAGTTTTATGTTGCAACTTTTGGCAGAGATTTATGCGAGTTTTCCCGAAGCAGGAGATCTAGACAAACCCAAGTTGGCTGTTTTTATTGATGAGGCACACTTAATTTTCGAACAAGCATCAAACGTATTGTTAGACCAAATAGAATCTATCATCAAACTGATTCGATCTAAGGGAGTAGGCATCTTTTTTGTCACTCAGAACCCTGTAGATATTCCGGATGATGTACTCGGTCAGCTAGGATTAAAAATCCAGCACGCTCTCCGAGCCTTTACTGCACGCGATCGCAAAGCTATACACTTGGCAGCACAGAATTTTCCGGAATCCAAATTTTATGAAGTGGATCAGCTCCTCACTCAAATGGGTATCGGTGAGGCACTTGTCTCCGTTTTGAACGAAGACGGCATCCCCACCCCACTCGTACATACCCTCTTACGAGCGCCACAGTCTAGGATGGATGTTTTGTCTCCAGCTGAGATTAGGCGCATTATGTCACGCTCTGCCTTAGATGCCAAATATAATGAAACCATCGACCGACAAAGTGCCTATGAAATCCTTAGCGAAAAAATAGAATGGTTCCGCCAAGAAGAAGAACAAGCACGCTTACGAGAACAGCAAGAGCGAGCCTATGGACGTCAAGGTCGAAAGACCAGATCACAAAGAGGCTATGGAGTAATAGAACGTGTACTCGGACGTACGACCACTCGTCAAATTGGACGAACGATCGCTCGAGAACTCACCCGAGGAATTTTAGGAACTTTTGGCTTGGGTGGACGCAGGAGGAGAAGGCGTTGAATAAAAAAATTATAGTTAAGCATGATAATCTTTTGAGTAAATGGGTGGAAATCAACTCGGTAGTGTATTTAGGATTACCAGTTTCGGTGAGTCACATGGGGCTGCCATCGGTGTAGTCATTGATGGCTGCCCGGCCGGTTTAGTAGTCCGAAGAGATGTCATTCAAAAAGCCCTAGACCGTAGAGCTCCCGGAAGATCTGCTATCACCTCATCGCGTAAAGAAAAAGATATCGTCGAGATACTCTCAGGAGTTTCTAATGATGTAAGTTTGGGTACTCCGATATGCTTAATGGTCAGAAACCAAGATGCTCGCTCTGAAGATTACAAAAATATCAGGAATATCTACAGACCATCTCATGCAGACTATGTCTACGATGCAAAATATGGAGTTAGAGATTATCGAGGTGGTGGAAGGGCATCGGCCCGCGAAACCGTCGCCAGAGTAGCTGCAGGTGCTGTCGCCGGAATATTATTGGACAGATTGGGTATTAAGATATATGCTTATGTAGATCAGATCTACAAACTAAAATCTAAAGTGCCTTATGATCAGATGGATATCAACAAGAGCATACCTAATGCACTCAATATACCGGATGATACTCTTTATGATAAAGTCACTAAACTCATCCAAGTAGCCAAAGAAGAGGGAGACAGTCTAGGTGGAAGTATTTGCTGTATCATTCGTAATTGTCCGGTTGGATTGGGCGAACCTGTATTTGACAAATTGCATGCTGATTTGGCCAAAGCTATGATGAGTATTCCAGCTAGCCGTGGATTTGAGATAGGATCAGGATTTGGAGCTATTCTGATGAAAGGCTCTGAGCATAATGATTCGTTTTATACAGATGATCATCAAAAGATCAAAACCAAGACGAACCACTCAGGAGGGATCCAAGGAGGCATATCCAATGGTATGGATATTAACTTCCGAGTAGCCTTTAAACCGGTATCAACTATAGCCAAAGAACAGACCAGTGTCAATACGCTTGGGCAATCTGTGGCATTCAAAAACATCGGTCGGCACGATCCCTGTGTAGTACCTAGAGCCATACCAATTGTAGAAGCTATGACAAAACTAGTCCTTGCTGATCACTATCTACGTAACAAAACGAGTACCATACTCCATGCTTAAAGTAGGTATCACCGGAAATATAGGCAGTGGAAAAAGCCTCGTGTGTCGATTGTTTAGCGTATTGGGCATCCCGATCTATGATGCAGACAGTCGAGCAAAAGAGTTGATGAATACTGACCCTAAACTCATATCGGAGATAAAACATCACTTCGGAGTACAAAGTTATTTTGAAGGTAAGCTCGATCGGGCATATTTGGCCAAACTCGTTTTTGGTGCACCTAGACTACTAGAAATATTAAATCAAATAGTCCATCCTGCTGTAAAACAAGACAGTGATCGCTGGTTTTACCAACAAAACTCCATCTACGCAATCAAAGAGGCTGCTCTCATCATCGAGACACAAGGCTACAAAGATCTAGATGTTTTGATATTAGTAACTGCCCCAAAAACCTTGCGCATAAAGCGTGTTCAGAAAAGAGACGGACTGAGTGCGTCTGCTATACGTGCTCGTATGGATAGCCAAATTTCTGAAAAAGAAAAGATACCTTATGCTGATTTTGTCATTATAAATGATGGCCATCATTTACTCAGCCCTCAAATATGGAAAATTCATCAAAAGCTAATCCACAGGTCTAAGTCCTGATACTACCGATAAGCCTGCCTTTCGGCAGCCCCTCTGTTTTTTAATCCCCTATCCGGTAACGGATTCCGGTAGTCCACTGAAAACCCCTCATCTTAGTCCATATCTCGTTCTGCTCAAAATTATTCTGCATACTATAAAAATAGTTAGCACTCCCAATAAAAGAAATACTCTGACTCAAACGATACACTAATCCGATATCAGCAAAAGAATTGAAATGAGAAAACATATCGATATCCGAAATCTGCATAGTCTTAGAACCCATTTTTTCTCCATCAAAAATAATCACCGGATCCATCGCACTACTATTGGAG
>JAJRUR010000037.1 GCA_024277695.1 Bacteroidota bacterium
TTGAGATAAGCATTCTTAAAATTAGGATCTATTGCTATCCCTTGATGGATATCCAATAAAGCTTTTTCATATTGTCCCAAAGCAGCATAAGCTGCACCGCGATTGACATACATCTCCGCATTGTCCGCTTCAATACTGATCGCAGTGTTGTAGTCTTGAATAGCTTCAGGATACTTTCCCGACTGAAAGAGCAATTTTGCCCGGCTATTGTAGATATTGGCTTTCTTAGCATCCAATTGTATAGCCATATTGTAGTCAGCCATCGCCCGATCGTTCATTCCTTCATCTCTGAAGTAATTGGCACGATTTCCATAAGGGGTAGTAACATTTCTTTCATATTGGATGACATGAGACCAAAGCGTGTCACTATTCTTCCACACTTTGGTTTGTTGGTGCGCCAATACCATGAAAGCTACAAGGTACGATCCCAAAACTCCATAGAACACCATCCGGTATTTCTGAAATCTCCGGAGCAGATACATAAGATAGTACACGGCCAAATAGATCAGGCCCAGATATGAAATATAACTAAATCTATCTGCAGTCAGCCCTTGCCCAGCATTGAGGATTTGTAGCAAAAAAACGATATTCACCAGAAAAAAAAGTAAGCCAAAGAATAGATGGTACCATTTTTTTAGGTAAGCAAGCAGCATCACCGCCAAAAATATAAGCGCTCCACCTCCCAATACATACATATAGGTGGGAATAACCCCGGGATAAGGATAAAGCGCCATCATCTTATACGGCCACACGAACTTTATCACATAGATACTCAGCGCATAGCCCCCTATCACTAGGCGTTGTAAAAAATTATACGGTGCCTGTTCATCGAGCGATCCGGCTTCATGAAGGACATAAATACCTAAGATACCAAAAGCCAGAGAAGCCACAAAATAAGGCCATTTGTCTAGGATCTTTTTGAAACTAAATCTTTTGTCACGGAGATAATCATAGGCTACAAGCGTCAGCGGGAGGGTCACCATTTGGATTTTTGCAAATAAACCGATCACAAAATAAACAAATGCCTTCATCTTATCATGGCGCTTGCCGGTGTCGCGATACTTCAGATATGAAATAGAGCTCAGCAAAAAAAAGAAACCGAAAAGTACATCCTTTCGCTCCGTAATCCAAGCTACAGACTCTACATGCATAGGATGTATCCCAAATAAAAAAGCTGCAATTAATGCCCCTGTTTGGTTTATCTTTAGGAGTCTAAACAGACGAAATACCAGATAGACATTGGCCAGATGAAACAAGAGGTTGATCAAATGAAATACCTTTGGCTCCAGCCCAAAAATAGATTTTTCTATACCAAACATCCATATGGGCAAAGGGTTATAATTACCGATAACGTCCTGCGTAAAAATCCTTTGGATAGCCTCCAAATTAAAATGTAAGACATTGGGATTTTCATACAGATTCATCGGGTCGTCCCAGTTTACAAATCCGGCTTGCAAGACCGGATAAAAAACGACAAAAGTCAGTAGGAGGATCAACCCAATGCCGATATACATCAGACGATGATCAGCTTTTTTAATGTCCTTTTTTAGTTTTTTTTTCTTTTTTTTAGTCATCTGTCAGTCTTCCAAAATATCGTCCAATTTGCCCAAATCTACCAATCGATAGAAACAGGCGACGGTAGCTATCAGGTCGGTATCCGCTTGATTGAGCCCTTCGAGTCTCGTCTTAAAAACTTTGGCATGAAGTTCAGAAAGTGTAGGCCACTTGTAGCCTCCATAGCGTGCAGGAAATCGACAAAAATATGTACTTTCTTGCATCAGACAGTACTGCTCTTTGACATCGAGCTGCGTCGGTATCTTACAGCGGATATATTCTGCCATCAAGATCCCTTGATTGTATTTTTGATTAAATGTAATCACTTTTTTGGCGGACTTGATGACCTCGTTAAACTCCGTTAGCACATCCTGTAAGTACACCCCCTGCTCTTCGACCAGCTCTTGAGTCACTCCGCTGTGTCTAGATATAGCATTTGGGATATTAAAACCTTCCGGACGAATGATCCGATTTCCAAAATTAACCAATTTGCGTTCGTCATCATATGTCTGCCAACACAGATGAATCAAGCGAGGCCAGGCAGCTGTATCTTCAGCATCAGCCTTCCAATTGGCTACTTTTCCTGCACCTGAAGTATCATAAAATAAGATCATGTAAGTATGCGTTTATCTATTGAAATCATTTTTGATTATAAAAAGAACTACGATTGTTATCAATTCAAGCATAAAGTTTTTTAGTATGCTTTAAAAGAAATGTATATACTTCGCTCCAAATGGTCAGCTACTTTGCAAGACTTTTATGGGTCAATATTCGTTTTATGAGCATAACAAAAGCCTATCAGAAAAGTAACACCCTGGACAAAAATCGTTATCTTTGAAACAAAGATAGCTTGAATACTTGATGCTTTTGTACTTTTGATGACTAAATTATATATCTATTATGAAGATGACCGCCGGCCAAATAGCTACTATTATAGAGGGTAGAATCGATGGAGATACCGAAA
>JAJRUR010000038.1 GCA_024277695.1 Bacteroidota bacterium
AAAGACGGGTTTTACTATGGACTGATAGATCATTTCTGTGAGGTCTTTGACATACACGAAGGTTAGTTTTTGGGGTTTAAAGCCGATATGTGCCTCTACCCCTCTATTGATGAGCTTAAAGATAGTGAACATCTCGGTATCTCGTGGTCCATAGACCGCTGTTGGGCGTATAAAGATATATGGGATACGTCCATCCTGTGCGATCCAGTGCTCGGCTTGCAACTTGCTCCTTCCATAATTAGTTACGGGATTGGGTGAAGCGTGTCGATAGATGATACCATCTGGCTGGAAGTCCGCAGGCCCGTATGCTCCTAAGCTGCTCAGATAGACAAATTTTTTAGGAGGTGACTTGAGTTGGGCTAGTATCTCATAAAAGTCTTTGGTAGCACGTGCATTATACTCCATAAAACTTGAACTACCCATGCCTTGAGTGACTCCGGCACAATGAATGACAAAGTCAAATTGTTGTTTGGCGAGTTGATTTTTACTCCTATGCACATCATTGAGGTCAAACTCAAAAAATTTGATGCGAGGATCTTGTAGATATTTTCTGCTGCTCGTTTTCCTAATGGCTGCATGGACTTCTACATTGGCTGCAGCCAAAAATCGGTCAGTCAAAAAACTGCCTATAAATCCGCTTGCTCCGGTGATGAGTATTTTTTGCATATTTTGTTGTGCCTATCCAACAAGCAAATATGGCTTATGTTTAGGTCAAATCATATATTCAGGGAGTAATATTAGAGAAAAAATGGAATGCATCAACTCGGGTAGATTGATATAGTTGGCTATTTAGTTTAGCTGGTGCACAAATTTATTAACGCAAGTTTCGGTAAGTTAAAAGCAATGGCTTGGCAGGTCATCACACCTACGGTGCTACTAGATATCAAACAGTTTGCTCCTCCGGAGCAGATGGGATGGAGTATTGTTGATTTTGGAAGACCGATTCTATTCGATATAGCGAATTTTGATAAAAAATCTCGAATCCAGTGCGCCCAATTTTCTGGCTATACCGGCTGAAATCACTACTAGGATATCCTCGGTGTAGGCATGTTGAGGTAGTCGTCCTACTACTTTGGCATATATCGAGATGTCAAACATAGGATTGGTCAGTTCAATGATTGAACCGATCCGAGCATTGCGATGCAGGACAAATAAACCCTGGGATGTACTTTTTCTCCAGTAGGCGATGCCTTTTTGTTCTTTGATTTTTTCGTGCTGATAAGCTTGAGCGAAGTCACTGAGGCGTTTGCTTTCTTTTTGGAGCTGATCCACCTGAGTGGTGTCAAGACTCGGAGCCAAAGTAGCATCCTTGGCAAAGGGAAGATAGCCGACGAGTAACCATTGGTTGGCTCGCAAATAATTGCCATCCAATTTATTGAGTTTGATCAGATCAAGCACAGAGCGATCGAAAATCTTGCGTGCTATACTATATAAGCTTTGTCCTTTTTTGACTTGATAGTATAGAGGTATGTAATTTAGGTGATTGTCAATTTGCGGGACGGTCTCGATATGTTCGACTGCAAGAGGGATTTTGATCGTATCAGCTATACCAAGTGACTTGGTGTCTATCATAGGATTAGTAGCTAGAATTTGCTCTACACTTGTAGTACATAGTTTTGCAAGGCGATAGAGCGTGTTTTGGGGTTTGAGTATATAGTTCCAATAGATAGTCAGTGTATCATCCTCCGTAGTGTATAGCTTTATAGAATCTTCCGGTTGATATGCCGAAACTGCTGCTTCGGACCAGGAACTTGGGTTAGAATTATCTACATCTTGGGCTGTGCTTGACTCTATGTGGATCAGGAGACATAATAGGACAAATAAGACTTTATTCATATTTATAGTAAATTAAGTACAAATATAATAAATATATGATTATATTATTATATGAACTTGTAGCATTTAACTTAATTTTAAAAATTCAGCCCAATCTAAAGTATGAGCTTGCTTATGGCACAACTACTTATTCGTCGTGTCGCTTTTTTTTATTCTTTTCTGTTCTATTAATCTTTGGGCTAACTTGTCTTCTTGAGGATTGGACCCGGGTTGATAAAAGGTTTGACCTTGGAGCCCGTCCGGCAGATACTGCTGTTGGACAAAATTCCCTTCATAGTTATGGGCATATTTGTAGTTGGCTCCGTACTGTAGATCTTTCATGAGCTGAGTTGGAGCATTCCTCAAGTGGAGTGGTACGGGTAGATCACCGCTACGCTGCACTTCTTCGAGTGCCGAATCTATGGCCAAGTAGCTCGCATTACTTTTTGGACTGCAAGCCAGATAGATAGCTGTCTGGGAAAGGATGATACGGGCTTCAGGCATGCCGATTTTGCTTACAGCATCAAAGCAAGTATTGGCCAACAAAAGAGCATTGGGGTTGGCTAAGCCAATGTCTTCAGCTGCAGAAATTATCATCCTACGGGCTACGAATTTGATGTCCTCTCCGCCATGGAGCATCCGAGCAAGCCAGTAGACACTGGCATCAGGATCAGACCCACGGATCGATTTGATAAAAGCCGAAATGATATCATAGTGTTGCTCTCCACTCTTGTCATATCGGCTCAAATTCTGTTGCAACTTTTGCTCCACCAGTTCATTGGTGATTTCTAAGGTTTGGTCTTCTTGAGCATCCGTACATAAGAGTTCGAGTATATTAAATGCTTTGCGTACATCTCCCCCTGAAAAGCGAAGGATCGCCTCGTCCTCAACCAGAAGGACTGACTTGTTTTTTAGATGAATATCAGTCGCCAAAGCACGATCCAATAGCCTTCTAATATCTTTGCGATCGAGGGGCTCCAATACATAGACTTGACACCTTGACAGCAAAGCAGAGATTACTTCGAAGGATGGATTTTCTGTCGTAGCACCTATGAGACATATTGTACCATTTTCGACAGCGCCTAGCAAAGAGTCCTGCTGTGATTTGCTGAATCGGTGGATCTCGTCAATAAACAGAATCGGACCGGCACGATCAAAAAAACGATCACTCTCTGCCTTTTTAATCATTGCGCGTACATCTTTGACTCCGGAATTAATAGCACTAAGACTATAAAACGGCCTCTTTTGGGTATGCGCAATGATCCTCGCTAGCGTAGTTTTGCCTACTCCCGGCGGACCCCACAAAATCATCGAATGTACCTGCCCCTCCAGAATCATCTTAGTGAGACTGCCTCCTGCTCCTACCAGGCCTGTCTGACCGGCATATTGATCAAGATTCTTGGGACGCATCCTTTCTGCTAGTGGTTTCATAAAGTGAAGATACGTCTATAATAGTATACTATCCAACTCATGACATCTAGATAGAGAAGATTTTTGGCTCAATATATCACATAGCAACAATCTAGAAGCTCCCAATCATTATTTTATAGTGTCCAACTGTGTTGGCAGTAAACTGATAGTGTAGTTTTCTTACAAAAAGTACTCTTTCTGCAGATTGTCAAGCGAGCACAGTCCAAATACTCTCATTTCTGTGTGGTGGTTTATGCTATCTTGGGATTTAAGAAGAATATAATATATAATGGAATGAATATCAGTGTAATATGTGTTTGTGGGTTTTGATTTAAGATATTTAAAATATTAGAAATATTAGAAAAAAAAGTAATATAAAATATGTTGATAATCAGTGTAATATGTGTTTGTGGGTTTTGATTTAAGATATTTAAAATATCAGAAATATTAAAATAATACGTAATGTATAAATATCAGAATATCAAAATATATTAAAACATTACAGCTCTCAACCAAAGCAAATTATTTATAAAAATCCATAGATATGTAGTTCACTTCGATACTTGATCTCATTACAGAAAACCATCCTTACAGCCAGCAGGGCTTCATTGCTTTATCTTCTATCTCTAATGAGCTACTCTTGCGTAGTATAGGCCTACTTGATTTATTCAAACTGTAGTATCTTTGTGCTACTTTTTTTATAATTAATGTATCCAACGCAATGTTCGAAAACTTACAAGACAAACTTGAAGGCGCTTTTAAAAGTCTCTCCGGACAGGGGAAACTAACGGAACTCAATATAGCCAAAAGTATCAAAGAGATCAGACGCGCTCTTGTTTCAGCAGATGTTAATTACAAAATAGCCAAAGAATTTACCGATAAGGTCAAAGAAGAAGCACTCGGTCGTCGAAACATTCTATCTTCAGTAAAGCCCGGAGAGTTGATGGTAAAAATCGTCCTTGACGAAATGGTCAACCTTATGGGTGGGCAGTCTGTGGGTATCAATATCAAGGCCAATCCCGGAATTGTATTAATCGCCGGCTTACAAGGTAGTGGTAAGACGACCTTTTCGACCAAACTGGCTTATTATCTAAAATCCAAGAAGAATAAAAGTCCATTACTCGCAGCTTGTGATGTATATCGACCTGCAGCTATCGATCAGCTCGAAGTAATGGGTAAAAAAATCAATGTACCGGTCTATAAAGAAATGGATAATAAAGACCCGGTGAGCATTGCGCGTAACGCCATCGAACATGCGCGCATCCACAATCTGGATGTGGTGATCATAGATACGGCAGGACGTTTGGCTATCGATGAGACTATGATGACGGAGATTCGCAATATCCAGTCCGCAGCTAATCCGACAGAGACCCTTTTTGTCGTAGATGCCATGACAGGTCAAGATGCCGTTAATACTGCCAAAGCGTTTAACGAAGTCATCGACTATGATGGAGTAGTATTGACCAAACTCGACGGTGATACTAGGGGAGGTGCTGCCCTTTCGGTAAAATATACAGTCGGCAAACCCATCAAATTCGTCAGTACGGGTGAGACTATCGAGACTATGGACGTATTCTATCCCGAGCGGATGGCACAGCGCATTCTAGGTATGGGAGATATCGTATCTTTCGTCGAAAAAGCCCAAGAACAATTTGACGAAAAGGAGGCAAAAAAACTAGAAAAGAAAATTCGTAAAAACAAATTTGATTTTAATGATTTTCTGACACAGCTCAATCAAATACGTAAAATGGGAGATATCAAGAGCCTTATAGGCATGATCCCCGGAATGGGCAAGCTGACCAAAAACCTAGATATCGATAATTCGGCATTTAATAAGGTAGAAGCTATTATTTTTTCGATGACTCCTGACGAGCGCGCCAATCCCAAACTACTCAATATGAGTCGAAAAAGAAGAATAGCAAAAGGATCCGGATACAATATTCATGAGATCAATATGTTCATCAAACAATTTGATCAAATGCGTAAGATGATGCACCGTATGAGCAGGAGCCAAGGTGCCGGTGACCTCATGAAGGGACTTAAACAAATGGGCAGATAGGATATATATGGATATACTCCAACCATAAAAAAACCGGAAAGACGAATTGGACTTTCCGGTTTTTTACTTTAACTCCAAGCTGTATAGCGCTTATTTATTTCGGAGTTTTCCTAAATGCTGTGCTCCTTTAAAGTTCATCTTGTTGGCCAGTTTGCTCAGACTTTGTAGTGAAAGATCTCCGACAAAGGTCATAAAGACAAATTCTTTTTCGCCGCCGACCAGTAAGATCAACTCATGAATTGTATCGCCGGAGTCTTTGACAAAAAACTTGATGCGCTCTCCTTGGTCACGGACATCTAGCAGCGTATCATAACCTTTGCCGGAAATACGGCTATAGACATCCTTGAAGTGTTGCATCGAATTTTTATTGGTCTGTAAGATGCGCAGTCCTTTGAGATTTTTGATTAGATTCTGCAGATCTGCATCGAGATCATCGATTTGTATTCCGCTGAGCATCTCAAACATTTTGGGACTCACATAAACAGCTGTAAAATCCGGATTGTCTAGGTAGCTGTCAAAATATTTTTCGATAGCATCGTTTTGGCTAAAAGCCGTTGTGGCAAAAATAAAAATACCCAAAAATAAAATCAGAAGTTTTTTCATGATATGTAATTTGTTTTTAATTTGAAAATTTATAAAAAAAGTTATTGAAATATATTAATCGATTTTAGGTGCTCTAGAGATTGGGTTGCTTCTTGACCTTTACTCAATTTGCTTATCAAATATTTGATAGCCATCTCAGATTCTTCTAATGCTTTTTGCGGGTCGGTGATCTCGGCAGTTTGACGAGGAGCTTGGTAAGCATTTTGCTTGGCGAACCATGCCGCAAAACCTACCAAAAGCAAAAATGAAGCAGCCACTGCCCACTTTTGCAGATTTAATAATCTGCCGGAATTTTTTGGAGGTTTTGCTACAAGCTGTGCTTTTTGTGTCCAAAAGCTTTGATTATAGCTTGGATTCATCCTTACATTTTTTTTTGTGTCCAATGTCTTGAACAGCGGGACCAAATTTTGATATTCTGCTAATACTTCATCAGACGAAAAATAAGCAAACAGTTTAGATTCTTCTTCCAGAGTAGCTTCGGCTGCCCAATATTTATCCAGAAGATCGTTTATTTGTTTTTTTGTCATTATATATTTTTTTTCAATACTTTTTGTTTTAAGTGTTGTCTTGCACGATGAATACTCACTTTTACTTGCGATATACTCATATCGAGCATTTGACTGATTTCTTTATATCGGTACCCCTCTACATCTCTCAGTAGGATGATTTCGCGATAGTGATCCGGCAATTCGCGGATGCATCGTTCGACAACTTCCCATCGCTCATCCTGGATATCTCTGATCGTAAAATCCATCTGCTTATCTTCTGTGAGAACAGCAGACTCCTTAGTGATATTACGAGTCCGTTTGATCTTTTTCAAAATATCAAAGGCGCGATTCCGAGCTACAGTCATACACCAAGCCTCAAAATTGTCCAAGTCTTTTTTTTTCCGTATCGTCTCGATCATTTTGATAAAGGTATCTTGGACGATATCTTCAGCTTCTTCCGTAGATTTGACCAAACCCAATACAAATCGGTAGAGTTTGTTTTGGATTTGTAAGAATTGATCAATGGCCTGGTGATCTGTCATTCAATTGTTAGACTTTAATGTGTCAGAAATGTTACAAAGTTTATATTTTTTTAAAATTGTAGTACGTTTATCATCTAAAAACATCTCTTTAATTTTTTGGCACTTTGATGAAGAAAATTGATAAACTACTGGTAGTAAGCTTTTTACCGCCATTTATTGTTTCATTTTTTGTAGCGGTCTTTGTCCTCGTGATGCAGATGATGTGGCTCTATATTGACGATATAGCCGGAAAGGGGGTGAGTTTTATCCATTTGATGGAGATGATTGGCTATCTCGCCATTCGCTTGATCCCGCAAGCACTTCCGGTAGCTGTACTCATATCTTCCGTTCTGGTATTTGGTGGCTTGGCGGAGCGATATGAATTGCCCAGTATCAAATCTGCCGGGGTTTCACTACTTAGGATTTTGCGTCCGATGCTTTGGATAAGTATATTGGTAGCACTTTTTTCTATGTTGTGCTCAGAGTACTTCATACCTGCAGCGAACAAAAAATTTATGACGCGACTATATGACATACGCAAGAAAAAACCCGGTTTAAGTTTGGAAGAGGGGGTATTTAACGATGACTTCAAAGATCTGGTGATATATATGCATAAGTTGGACAAGAATAAGCGGGATCTGGAAGATGTCCTTATTTATAAAACGGTGAGATCACGACCGGACTTTCTACATCTGATCACTGCTAAGCGAGGTCAAATGTTTCTGAGTGATGATGGATCTCAATTTGTCATGCAGCTCTATGAAGGGATTCAGTATGAAGACCTCCCATCCAGCAGTACGACGAAATATCCTATGACAAAAGTACACTTCAAAGAATGGACCAAAGTCTTGGACCTCTCCGAATTTGAACTAAAACCCTCGGATAGTGACTTATTTAGCTCACATCAAGCTACTATGACATCTACTGAGCTCATCGATCGGATCGATTCTTTGGCCTATGACCAACTCAAAGAGCGGGATAAGTTACTCTATGATTATGCCGGTATCCTTCCTGTCCGGCGCGACAGTGTATTGATCAAACAAATGCAATACCGCGAACCTGAGCTAGCTCAGCGATATGCTCTTGAGGGCAGGGGTAAATCTCCTGCTTCTAAGGTCATAAAAGTCAAAGGAACTCTACAGCGCCAAAAAGAGCAGGACAGGGAGACATTGATGCGATATGACACACTCCTCGAGCAGGCTGATACGAGTATCTTAAGCATTTTTGCTCCGGATGAGCGCAATTTATTGATAAAAAATGCTCGTAAAAAGGCAGAGAACTACCAACGACGTATCTTGTCAGGCATCAATAGTATAGAACGGATACGTGATCGCAGAGTAAAACATATTTTTGAGCTCCATACCAAATTTGCATTGGCTTTGGTGTGTATCTTGTTTATCTTCATAGGAGCACCGATGGGAGCCATTGTCCGAAAGGGAGGATTTGGATATCCTATTTTAGTCGCCGTGATCTTTTTTGTCATATTTATATTGTCCACCACTTCGCTGAGGCGACTTTCAGAGAGCAACGATCAACTGGATCCTGTATTGCTTGCGTGGATACCGAGCTTACTCACCTTGTTTTTTGGAGTAGTATTGACTTATTTGGCTATAAATGATTCTAAATTGAGTATAAGCGGACTGATAGAGCGCTTGAACAGATTGTTTGACTTTTAGGAAGCAGTTTTTGAAGACCTCCTGAAGCCGGTAGGGATATTTCATTTTATATCTATAAGTGGCTTGATAGTATAATTTTACTCAAGTTTCGGTAGTTAAAATCAATAAATCGAGGTTAAATAAATCAACTTTCCTGAAAAATAGGATATGGATTACACCGAAAAATATTTATTTGAGTGGATAGCTTGATAGAAACGGTGAACAGGTCGCACCTATGGCGCTACTACAATATTTGTACCTACAGTGCTGC
>JAJRUR010000039.1 GCA_024277695.1 Bacteroidota bacterium
ACCTTCGGTATTGAACTCGTTGAGGTCATCATTAACGATCTACTAGATGGCATCTTCTATGCCCGATTGGTTTGTAATAAAGATGGTCAGACTGTCGAAATTGATTCGCGTACGAGTGACGCTATAGCTATGGCGGTACGGTTTAGATGCCCGATCTATACCTATGGTTTTATCTTAGACCAGGCCGGTGTGATCCTCGAACCTTCGGACGAAGAACCATCCGAGCCCGGTCCCAAATCTAAAAAATCATCTAAGCGTCCTGAAGGTTTTGAGAGTTATTCGATCAAAGCACTGGAAAAACTCCTCGAAGATGTCCTCGCCGAAGAAAATTACGAAAAAGCTGCCAAAATTCGTGACGAAATAAATCGTAAAAAGGAAGCGCAAGGTTAGTAGCTTGGTCTGCACTGTACTCGTGTGTCGGAAAACATAGTACTAGCCAAAGGGAATTTAGATGTAAAGTGTTGGTCAATGTTTTATCAATTGACCGGCGATATGCTTTTTTGGTAATATGATAGTATAATAATAGATTTGAGGCTCGAACCGGCTCATCTCCAAAACCAATGCACTTTGTTGATAGAAAGACTGTCTATATACTATCCGCCCATACAAATCTATTAGTTGTAGTATACCGCTTTGGGCTCCACCCAAATCAAAATGTACAATATCTCTTGTCGGGTTTGGGTAGATTGGGCGCTGTAGCTCATCTTGCTCAACAGAAGAGATGACTTCTTCTAGTTTATAGATTTTTCCTTGAAGGGACACAATATATATAGTACCATCTGCTCCTTGTCCAAAACTCGAAGGGTTATTATTCATCCTAAGGATCAAAGTACTCTGCCATTCGTCGTTTTGATAGACTAACTTCCACACATTCTTACTACAAAAGTCAGCGAAGATATAATGCCCGTAAAGAGATGCGAGGCTGTCAGTCCGATAGACATATCCGCCGATAATAGAGCAGTTGCCATCTGTCAGCGGGTATTGATACACCGGATCTATAAAACTGTCGAGGTCTTGACATCCTTCAGTGAGGTAGGGGTGTGTACCTTCTTTACAACGCCAGCCATAATTTTCTCCTCCGGTGGACGATGCCTCTTGCATATCGATTTCTTCCACTTGGTCTTGACCTACATCTCCTATCCATAAGTCTCCCGTCTTTCGGTCAAAACTAAATCGCCATGGATTTCTAAGCCCAAGTGCCCATATTTCATCTGCCGTAAAATCATCGTCGGCAAACGGATTACTAGGCGGTATGGCATAGCCTTGTTCAGTATCAACGTCGATTCGTAGTATTTTGCCCAATAAGCTCATAGGATTCTGACTGTTATTCTGTATGTCATCTCGTGCTCCACCATCCCCCAGTCCGATATAGAGATAGTTGTCCGGACCAAAGGCCAGACAGCCACCATTATGATTTCCGAAAGGCTGGTCTTGTCGTAAGATGATGACTTCCGACTCAGGATCGGCTCGATCGGTGTCGAGTCTGGTGTACCTTGCGACGACCGTATGACCATTCAAGTCCGTATAGTTGACATATAGATAACCATTGTCTAGATAATCCGGATGAAACGCCATACCCAGTAAGCCCTGTTCTCCCTGTGTTGTAGATACCTTTTGGCCAATATCAAGAAACAAAGTTTTTTGTTCTCCTGAAGTACTGATATGCCATATCTTACCTGTTTGCTCCACGATATACAATCGACCATCCTGCGGACTCTGCAGGTCAACCGATTTTTCAAATCCGTCTGCGACTAGTTCTAAGTTAATTTCTTGAGCTGTTAGACCCTTTGGAGTCTTAACAATACAAAGAAAGCAAAGTAATAGGAGGTAAGAGTTTTTCATTTTATATGCCGATTTTTGTTCCTGAAGCTATAGTCACTCCTTTTTTGAGTACGATGATGCCATCAACTACACAATAGTCGTCCATCTCTATATTTTGGAGTTGATCACCCCCTCTGATCATGACCCGATCACCAATTCTGCAATCTTTTTCGATGATGGCATTTTCGATGATGCAATGATCTCCAATGCCCATAGGCAATTCATGGTCTTTGAGAATGATCTCTTCGAGTTGTTGAAAATAGTCATTACCAAAAATGATACTATTACGGATCACTGTATCAAATCCGATTCTAGAGCGCAAGCCTATCACACTTCGCTCAATATGTTTGGCATGTACCATAGCAGCATCTGCGATGAGTACTTGATTTAGGGTAGTACCACTTATTTTGGAAGGTCCCAGCATACGCGGTCTCGTATAGACTTGCTTGTGCTCATCAAAAAGATTGAAAGCCGGAATACTGTCGGTCAGTGCGAGATTAGCCTCATAAAAGGATCTGATGTTGCCGATGTCAGTCCAGTAACCTTGGTGATGATAGCTAGCTACTCGATATTGTGACCGGATGGCTGTAGGTATGATTTCCTTACCGAAGTCCACAGATTTTGGGTTTTGTTCAAAAAGTTGATGAAGAGTAGCTCTGTTAAATATATAGATACCCATGGATGCGAGGTAGTCTTCGCCTTTTGACCTATGGTGCTCAGCAACGGGTGATTTCCAGTTTTGGAGCATTTGGCTCGAAGGTTTTTCGACGAAATCTGTGATCATACCTTGCTCATCCATCTTAAGTATCCCGAATCCGGTAGCATCTTGAGCATTTACCGGAAGGGTGGCAATGGTAATATCCGCTTGGAGTTCGATGTGTTTTTTTGCCATCGTCTCAAAATTCATTTGATATAGTTGGTCACCGGAGAGTATCAGTATGTAGTCGTAATCTTGATGTTTGGTATGCGGAAGACACTGTTTGACTGCATCTGCAGTACCCTGAAACCAATCTCCTGAAGACGGCGTCTGTTCGGCAGCCAAAATATCTACAAATCCCGTCCCGAAGGCATCAAACTGGTAGGTGTTTTTGATATGTGTATTGAGAGATGCTGAGTTGAACTGGGTGAGCACAAACATCCGTTTGACACCCGAGTTGATACAGTTAGAAATAGGGATATCAATCAAACGGTATTTTCCACCGATGGGTACTGCGGGTTTTGAGCGCTCTTTGGTCAGCGGATAGAGCCTGGAGCCTTGTCCACCACCCAAGATAATACTAATCATTTTAATAATCATAAGGTTTGATGCTAGGTATGACTGACTGGTATAGATCGAGATATTGGCTTGCCGATCGCTCCCAAGAAAAGTCGAGTTTCATGATTTTATTTCTTAACAGTTCTATCTGCGTATCATCCTTAAACAAGAAAACAGCTCTATGCAAGGCATGTAGGATGTCCTCTATAGTCAACTGATCGAAGCGTATGCCCTGACCATTGTCATCGATATCCACCACAGTATCTATGAGTCCGCCGGTACTGTGTACTATGGGGATAGTACCATATCGCATGGCATACATTTGGTTAAGACCGCAGGGTTCTACCTCGGAGGGCATGATCAAAAAGTCCGCTCCGGCATAGAGTAGATGCGCCAACTCTTCTTGATATCCGATGTAGCAATTGTACATCGCCCCATATTCCGCTTTTAGTGCTTCTAGTTCTGCTGCTACTTGCGGGTCACCCGAACCAAGGATCAATATATTGGCACGATAATACCTTTGATAAAATTGTCGGATCATTTGTGGTAAGATATAGGCTCCTTTTTCTCTTGCAAATCTTCCGATAAATACAAATAAAGGCAGAGCGTCACTTAAGCCAAATTGTGCACAAATTTTTATTTTGTTGCGTTCCTTAAAAGTACGCACACTGATACCCAAGTGTTCACTGATATAAGGGTCCGTCTTGGGATCCCAAAGT
>JAJRUR010000040.1 GCA_024277695.1 Bacteroidota bacterium
ACTATAAGGGGTAGATATTTTATAGAGATATTCGACGAGTATTGGCGGGCAGTAACACACACCGAGCCGCAAGCCGGCAAGAGCCCACGACTTACTAAATGTTTGTAAAATAGCGAGTCTCGGATATTGGTCGATGGAGCCTAAAAGGCTTTCTTCGGGCTTAAAATCACTATAAGCTTCATCTAGAATCGTAATCCCCGGATTGGCATCAATGATCTGTAAGATGTCTTCCTGTTTGAGCGAATTGGACACCGGATTATTGGGAGTACATAGAAATACGATTTTTGGTTTTTGTTTTTCTATGGCTTGAAGTACTAGAGGCATATCCAGTTGAAAATCCGGAGTCTTTTTGATTTTTATGATTCCAACATTATTTACACCTGCCATAATGGGATACATCCCAAAAGTCGGTGTATTGATAAGAATATGATCTTTTGCAGGCTCACAAAACAGACGAATCAGTTTATCGACAATTACATCACTACCGTTACTGAGGTAGATTTGATCAAAAGGAATATTTTTTAGCACGGATATAGCCTTTCGAAGATCCTTCTGTCTGGAGTCAGGATATCGATTATATCCATTATCATAAGGATTTTCGTTGGCATCTAGAAAAATATCAGCAGCTCCTTCAAATTCGTCTCGGGCACTGCTATATCCTTTGATGGCATGCAGATAGGGTCTAAAAAGTTCTTTCATCGGTTGGTTAAATTACGACAAAGAAACTAAAAAATATGTAATCGGTAAACTTCAAAATAAAAAAAAAGAAGGATAGTGCTTAGTGTCTAAATTACTTTTTTTCAGAGCCAATTTTTATCAGCGAAGCTGACATAGCTATTATTGCTCAAAATGATATGATCAAGAACTTTTATATCGAGATACTTGCCGGCGGTGACTAGTTTTTTGGTTAGACTTATATCCGCATCACTCGGATCGAGACTACCCGAAGGGTGATTGTGTGCGATAATCAAACTGCTGGCGAGCAACTGTATGGCAGATCGAAAAACTAAGCGCGAGTCTGCTAGAGTAGTATTGACTCCACCGCTACTGATTTTTTCTTTTTTGATTACGCGATGGGCTCGATTGAGGACCAAGATCCAAAACTCTTCGTAGGGCAGGTCTGCCAGGATGGGGTGCAAGATGCGAAAAGCATCTTGACTGGATGATATTTTGGGTTTTGTGACAGGGTTGGTAGCTTGGCGTCGTCTTCCGAGTTCTAAAACAGCAGCGATGTTGACAGCTTTGGCTGTACCCACACCTTTAAATAGCATCAACTCTCGGATGGATATCTTACCGAGTTCGTCGAGATTATCGTCGCAGCTCGCTAGTATTTCTTTGGCTAGGTCTATAGCACTTTTGTCGCGTGAGCCACTACCTAATATGATGGCGAGGAGTTCCGAATCACTCAAGGCTTGTCTTCCCAATTTGAGCATCTTTTCGCGTGGTCGGTCGTCTTCGTTCCAGTCACGGATAGGTATGTAGGTTTTTGCTGCCACAAACTAATTTATTCTAGTGCTCCTAATATATCTTCAATCAAGTCTGCCTCATCTTCTATCCCGATGCTCAAGCGGATCAGGGAGTCCGAAAGGCCGACTTTCAAACGCTCGGCTTTTGGTATGGAGGCATGGGTCATAGAGGCCGGGTGACCGATGAGCGACTCGACACCTCCGAGGGATTCTGCAAGACTAAAATATTGGGTCTTGCTCAGTACCTCATTTGCCGCAGCCATAGTGTTTTCTTTAAGATCAAAACTCAGCATAGCACCAAAGTCGCGCATTTGTGCTCTGGCGATGTCATGACCCGGATGATCCAATAATCCAGGATAGTAGAGATTATTGATTTTTGGGTGGTTTTGTAATGCTAGAGCCATCTGTCGCGCATTATCACAAGCGCGCTGGACTCGTACGTGGAGCGTCTTGATACCCCTCAGCATCAAAAAACAATCCTGCGGTCCGGGTACCGCCCCTGCTGCATTTTGCAAAAAGTAGAGCTGTTCTGCCAATTGTTCGTCAGATGTAGCTACCAGACCCATCACCACATCGGAGTGACCTCCCAAATATTTGGTAGCCGAGTGATAAGCTAGATCAGCACCCAAGTTTAAGGGGTTTTGAAGATATGGAGATGCAAAGGTGTTATCGACACAGACTTTGGCAGGATGATTTTTGACCAGATTGCATATGGCAGCGATGTCTATGATGCGCAACATTGGATTAGTGGGGCTTTCTATCCATATGAGTTTAATGCTTTCTGTCAATTGACTTTTTAGCTCATCCAAGTTTGTCATATCTACAAACTTAAATTTGATTCCATATTTTTCATACTGCTTGCGCATCAGTCGATATGACCCCCCGTAAAGGTCATTGGTAGAGAGTAATTCATCGCCGGGACTTAGGGTTTTGAGAATCGTATCCAATGCTGCCAGACCACTGGAATATGCAATCCCAAATCGAGCTCCTTCGAGTGCTGCAATATTTTGTTGTAGTACATTACGCGTAGGATTTTGGGTCCTGGCATACTCATATCCTTTGTGTACTCCGGGTGCTTCTTGGACGTAAGTAGAAGTCTGATAGATGGGGGTCATAATAGCACCGGTCGTCGGATCCGGTTCTACACCGGCATGAATCAGTTTTGTATTGAATCGGGCATTTTTTTTCATTCGTTCTAGTTTTTTGATGATATAATTCTCCAAAATAATTGATGAGTTCTGGATTAAAGTCGGACGCTCAAACAATTCGCCACAAGTATCTCTAGAGCGCCCAAATATAAAAATAGATTGTTTTAGATTGATTTATTCTGAAGATTATCCATTAAAAGTATTAACTTTGCATGGATATTTATTTTTTTACCTTAAAACTAAATCAACAAAAATGAAAAAATTTATTACTTCGGCAATGGTCTGTGTAGCGATAGTATCTATGATGGTACTTTCTTCTTGTGGGAACTCATGTGACGCTAATGACTTCTCCGGTCAAGTTCAAGATGCAGTCTCTGAATTGCAATCAGCCATCAATGCTTATGCAGCTGATCCGACAGAAGCAAATTGTAGCGCTTACAAAGATAAAGCGCAAGGGTATTTAGATGTTGTAGAGGGTTTTTCGGATTGTGCAGCAGATATCGGACAGGGGCAGTATGATGCTGCAATCCAAGCTGCTCGCCAGTCTGTGAACGACATCACTTGCAATTAAATCCTTTTTGCCTTTTAACGTGGTGGTTTATCACCAAAAAAAACTGACGGATCTTCAATGATTGGTCAGTTTTTTTTATTGCTTAAAACGAAAACTTATATTAGCTTTACCATCCAATATTTAATTAGATTCATTATAAAAATTTCTAACCATGACAATGACAAACAAACAAGCTGTACTCTTCTTCTTCATCCTCTTCTCTTCAGCCTGGCTATTCAGCTCTTGCGGTTCGGGAAAGGACTGTGTTGTAGAAAACTTTAATACGGACATCAATGCAGCTGTTGACAATCTAAATGCTGCCATTTCTACCTACAATCGCGATCCGAGCAATGCAAATTGCGAAAATATGCAAAAAGCTGCCAATGAATATCTGGACGAAGTAGAGGCATATAGTGACTGTGCAGAGACTTTTGGCCAAGCACAGTTTGACCAAGCACTCGTAGCAGCTAGAGATGCAGTAAATGCCACAAGTAGCTGCAACTAGCGGAGTAGTAGAAGTAGATATGATTTCAGCGGGATGATCTAAGGCAGAGTAGGGCTTTACTCATAGAATGACTTCTTTGCGGAGAGAATGTCCTATAAACCAAAGAATATCAAAAAAGCCATCTTGAATCAAATCAAGATGGCTTCGTTCTTTTAAAAGATGCGCGCTTAATTAGTTAACGGCATCCGCAAGCGCTTTACCGGGCTTAAATTTAGCCACGTTCTTCGCTTTGATCTGAATGGTCTTTCCGGTGAGAGGGTTTCTACCTGATCTTGCCGGACGGTGATTCGTTGAAAAAGTACCAAATCCAATCAAGGTAACTTTCTCACCTTTTTTCAAACACTTTGTAATGGTATTCAAAGTTGCGTTGAGTGCATCTCCTGCCATTGCTTTTGAGCAATCGCATTCTTTTGCAATCGCATCGATTAAATCTCCCTTATTCATATTATCTTTGTTTTAGTTATTGAATAAATTTCGGGTCAAAGGTAAGTCTATTTATTAGTATTTCAAAGAAAATCGCAAAAAAAATAGCTCAAAAGCCCTATAAACAAAGGATTTTATCAGATTTTAGGACAAAATATTAAAAAATATGCTAGTACATAAGACATTCTTAATCAGAAAATTATTTATCAAATATTTCTTTATATCTTTGGTTTTCATAGCTTTATCTCTTGTATTGACTTCCTGCAAAACAAAAGAAGGATGCGGCATGGATGAAAGAGTTCATGTCAAACTGGATAAAAAAGGACGAAAAAAATCTAAGAATAAATCAGGATTATTTCCCAAAAAGGTCAATAAACGCATACGCAGCGGCAAATAATTTCTATTTTCTGATGCTATTATAGCTTCTTTGACTAATATGTATTAGCTAATGTGTTTGGTCTGATTGGAATAATTGGGCGATGGCTCTTCCAAAACTATTAAAGTAGTAGATCGTCACAAATATGGCCAAACCCGGACCAAGTGCCAGCCACCATAGCGAAAAATCTTTCCGTGCCTCACTCAATAGGCTTCCCCAACTCACTTGACTTGCCTCTAGCCCCAAGCCTAGAAAGGATAGGGTGGACTCCAGTAGGATGGCTTGGGCTGCACTAAAACTCAAAGCCACAAGTACAGCGGGAAGAATATTGGGTAGCATTTGGTTAAAAAATATCTGTGCATGACTAAAGTTGAGTAGTCGAGCATTTTGGACAAAATCCATGGCTTTTACCTTGAGTACTTCGCCGCGTACAAGCCTTCCCAAACCCGGCCCCTGGAGTAGCCCGATGATCGCACCCAACCCCCAAACACGCACACCACTCATATAACCTACCAACACCATCAATATAAACAATGCAGGAATCGACCGAAATATTTCAATGAAGCGCATCACCATTTGATCCACCGGAATGGCTATTTTTTTGTTCGTTCTCCTTGTCAGCTTATACCATATTATATGCAGTGTCACCCAAGATATGAACAGTGCGATGCAGGCCCAAAAAGTATTTTGGTATATACTGACTATAGTCCACAGCCAATAAACAAAGATCAAAAAAATCAAGAAGTGACCAGCGAGCTCAAGCTTTGACATCCTTAGGCTTTTGTTGCCAAAATATCCGGAAAGA
>JAJRUR010000041.1 GCA_024277695.1 Bacteroidota bacterium
CAGTTTCTGTCCATTCGCTTACATTACCAGACATACAGTACAGACCGTAATCGTTAGGGAAATAGGCATCTGCTTTGACGGTGTACATTCCTCCATCTTCCGGATAGTTTCCTCTGCCGGGTTTAAAGTTTGCGAGCAGACAGCCTTTGGCATTTCTCAAGTAATAGCCTCCCCAAGGGTATGGAGCCAAGTCGTGACCTCCGCGTGCGGCATATTCCCATTGTGTTTCATCGGGTAGAGTAAAGCCTTCGCTATGTTGTTGGTCAGCCGGCATATATGCTGCCCAAATTTTATTTCTCCAGAAGTTAAAGGCTTTGGCTTGTTTCCAGGATACTCCTACTACAGGATAGTCATCAAATGCAGGGTGCGAAAAATAGTTTCTTGTATATGGCTCGCTATTGGAGTAAGCAAAGTCTCTAATCCATACCAAAGTATCGGGATAAATATTGACTACTTCTTTTTTTATGAGGGATGCGCGTGGCATTTCAGGATGATGGGCTGCTTTTTGCCAGTCATACCATTGGTATTCTATATTGAGTATGCGGGTATTGAGTTCTTTACGACCGGCGATCACGTCATCGCCTTGGTAAAACATATCTTGTAGTTCTTCTGCGTTGTAATCCAGCGCAAACTCCCAATCGATAAATTCATTGCCATTCTCATCTTCGATAATATCTTCCATCATATAATGTGCTATGGAATCTCTGACCCAATGTACGAATTGTCGATATTCATTATTGGTCACCTCTGTTTCGTCCATATAGAAACCACTAATCGATATAGCTTTGGGTCGCTGGATCATCGTATTAAAAATATCTTGATCACTTTGACCGATATGTAAGGTACCGCTAGGCACGTACACCATACCATAGGGGTTAATCCCCTTAAATTTGGGTCGATCAGCGACACCTATCAACTGACCACTTTGACCACTTTTTCGTCCACAAGAGCTAAAAAGCACCCCTATAACAAAACAAGCTAATACTAAAAATGACAACTTTTTCATCCTATTACTATTAATCATCGATTTAAAAAAAAACTATACTATACCCTATATCCGACTCTTCTGTTTCCAGATAGTGCGCCAAATATAATGGCTATAAAACTAAAAACAAAATGCAATATTGCTTTCTAGTCAAAATTTCCGTCAACTTTGCGTAAAGTACTGAACGTTTTCTTGTGTACTTTAGTATACAATTTTTCCACTTCAAAGAAAAAATGTTAATCCGGGTATCTGGGGTTATATATAATTTTGGGCTTACGATTTTTTGCCATGGACCTGCCCAGATTGTAATGGAGACTGAGTTCATGGCTTCCGGCACCTAAGACAGAAACCGCAGACAGTCCTACATCATATCCATAGCGCATCCACAGTTTTTCAGATACTTTGGATCCAAATAACAGCATCACAGCGTCCTGACTATTTTTGGAGTACCCTCTATATCCGGCCCCAAACATAATACTTTTATTGTAAGTTGCATAAATCATGCCATCTATTTGTTTCTGGACAAAATTACTCATAAAAATCAAACTTGGAGTCAAATCTATCCCGGGAGAGATTTCAAAGCCGTATCTGAGGATAGCAGCATAGCTCGGATGGATGCGTGCATTAGCTCTGTTTTGTTTATTGAGTGCAAACGAAGGATTATTGAGATTTTTGACAGATAGGCCGAATTCGAGCTTATCAAAAACGGCATAAAGTCCTCCTCCCAGGGTATAGTTACCGGAGCTCACCGGAGACAGAGGCAGTATGGGATCCATATGATTTATAGGTAATCCCTCATAGATACCATCTAGGGTACGCAATTGGAGACCATTCAAGCTTATCTGGGACCACCCGATGCGACCACCGAGGGATATGATTACTTCATCTAGCTGAAGGACGTAGTTATAAGAAATCGATAATTCGGTTTGTTGCCAAGCTCCGAGTGTTTCATTATCCAGCGCCAGACCTATGCCTCCATACCAAAGATTGATCGGAAGATGCGCCTCTATATGCTGGGTGACAGGATTACCTATGATTTGGTTCCATTGAGTGCGTACTACAGCTGCTATACTGAGCGAACCATCAAAACCTGCATACGCCGGATTGAGTCCATAGGGTGTATATGTCTGTAAAGAATACAGTGCTGTTTGCTGGGCAAGGATATCTTTAGGATAGATAAGTAGGCTCAACACAATAAGCATTGTGTACAGCATATGCTGCATCAGTCTCCGGAAGACATATTGTTCTTTCATCGTCAGACCAAGGTTTTTTTTACTTATCTAAATTACGAATTGGCTCGAGCCAAAACAGCTTTGCATCTACTAAGATAACTCAAAATAATAAGAAACCACACTAATCATAGTAAAAAGTGCAGCTAGGGCTAGAAAATCAGAATTTAAGCCTAAGGCCATCATAGCTCAAGAATACCTGATCCGGCAATTGTTTTTGTAGCTCGTCATGAAGTCCTATTTCATGACTCATATGTGTGAGATAGGCTTGAGATGGATTGAGCTGCTCGATGATATCCAAGGCCTCCTCCAGGTGTAGATGTGTCTTATGTGCCTTGATGCGCAAGGCATTGATCACGAGTACGGAGCAAGAGTGTATCCGACGTAGTGTCTCCGCAGGTAAGCGTTTTGCATCTGTAATATATACCAAATCACCTATCCGAAAACCGAGAATATCTACAAATCCATGATCTACTGCAAGTACTTCCATGTCCAAATCTTTGACCGAGAAGTGATCTCCCGGTGCTATCCGACGGAGTTCAAAATGAGGGACACCCCGATGACGATGATCAAAAGCATAGGCAAAGCGCTGACGAATAGAAGTCTCTGTTTGCTCGCTGAGATAAATCGGAAAATCTCTTTGTTGCCTTTGCTGAATCGATCGCAAATCGTCCATACCTGCCACGTGGTCATTGTGTTCGTGCGTCAGCAAGACTGCATCGAGATTCCAAACCCCCAGCCGCAACAGTTGCTGTCTAAAATCCGGACCGCAATCGATCACTATTCTCGTGTCTCCGCGCCGGATATATACCGAAGATCTCAGTCGTCGATCTTTAGGGTTCGAAGACTGACAGACACTGCAGGCACAACCCAACATCGGTACACCATGCGAGGTAGCTGTACCCAGAAACACCAAACTTGTCAAACTATTCGCCGGTGGGTTCGACATAGTCAAAAATTTTTGCCAAAAGCTTTACACTTTCTTCTGACAGTAGTGAGCGATCCACTCGGATATGACTCAATATATCCAGCAGACTGTTGATCCTTGATTCGATATCGAAAAACTTATTGATGACTACCACGCATTTATCTTCCAAGATACAGTATCCTGACTGAAAAGTACCTTTCTCATAGATAACACGGTAGCCGAGATCTTGAAATAAAGTTTCTAATTTTTTTAGTGTATGCCTAGTAAAATTCATAATAACTGCTATTTTTAAACAACTTTATATTAAGTAAGCGTATATTTGAGTAAACAATAATATGAAAAATAGTTTTAGTACACTGCTCATTTTGATGTTTTTGCTATGCATGGCATCAGCCGGTGCCCAGCGTTTTGGTGCCGGGGTAGTACTTGGGTTTAATGCCTCGCAGATAGATGGAGACATGCTAGCGGGATATAATAAATTAGGACTCCATATCGGACTCAAGAGTTCTGTATATATGAGTGACCGTATAGACCTCAATGTAGAATTTCTCTACAGCGAACGAGGTAGTGCTGATCCCGATGGTCCAAAAAAAATCAGGCTCCAATACATCGAACTGCCGATATTGATGACCTATATGGACTGGCTGAGTGATGACGAAGAGTATTATCGCCTGCACTTTCATGGGGGCTTCTCTTTGGGTCGCTTGTTCAAGACAGGCATAGTGGATGATTCCGGAGTTTTGACGAGCTATGAGGATTTGTTGCGTAAAAATGATCTGAGTCTTCTCGGAGGTTTTACATACAAAATCAATCAACATTGGGGAGTTGGAGCTCGCTATACTAGTGCATTGACGAGACTATCCAAAGGGGACGGCAGTGATACATTGCCAGATCTACAGAGTTATTTTTTGAGCTTCAGAATCGAATATTCTATATTATGACAATAGTGCACATCCGCCGGCTACTCGGTATAGCGATCATGGGACTCTTACTCTCTTGCAATGGAGGAAGTAGTTCTAAGGCCTCAACTCAAGACAAAAAAGAGAAGATCAATTATAAAAAATATCCGCCTTTGCCGGTAGAGCGACGTCAGGCACTCCTTGATTTTTGTGATGCCATAGACATCATCTATTACGAACTGCCTATCAGTATGAATCAAGATGATCCGACGAGTATCCAACGCAATATTTATTTTACAATGGATCTGGAAGCACCTGTAAATCCATCTTGCAAGCCGATGGCGCATATCATCTATTTGGCAAAAGGTGAGGTACTGGAAGAGGCAGATATATACTTTACCGAAGGTTGTAAGTTTTATATCTTTATGGAAGACCAAAAGCCGGCTTACGCCAATATGATGTCTAAGTTAGGTGATAATTTTTTTAGTAATGTACTCCAACAAGTTGAGGGTAAAAAGTTTCCGGGATTAAAATAATGAAGCGCATAGCAGTTATCGACTTAGGGACGAATACTTTTCATTTGCTGATAGCTGAAAGGACTTCTGAGGGAAAGCACCAAGAGATTTTTCGCTTACGCGAATATGTCTATCTGGGTGAGGAAGGAATCCGACACATTGGAGATGCAGCTTTTGAGCGTGGCATCGAGGTACTGAAAAAATTTGCAAAGCTTATAGAGTACTACCGAGTAGAACAATTCAGAGCGGTAGGCACTTCAGCACTCAGAAATGCGGACAATGGGGAGGAATTTATTCGACGTAGTCTTTTGCAAACATCGATCCCTATCGAGATCATCCAAGGTCTAGAGGAGGCATTCTATATATATAAAGGAGTCAGCCAATTGATACAAAATACAGAACACCATGATCTCATCATGGATATCGGCGGAGGAAGTGTGGAGTATATCTATACGCATGCGGGTCAAATCAATTGGTCGGGTAGTTACAAAACCGGAATATCCGTTTTGTACCAAATCATAGAAGGTGCTACGTTGAGCGATGAGTCAAAAGCTAAGCTACGAAGATATTTGGACAGTCAATACACTGACTGGCCGGACATATTGAAGCCTAACAAGATGCATCGACTCATAGGTGCCTCGGGGACTTTTGAAGCACTCGCACAGATGACCGACCAACAGTATACGCAATATGCTACGATAGATATCCAAAAGTTCAAAAGATATTATCAAGAAATAGGGCAGCTCGATTTAGATGCTCGACGACGCCACCCTCTGATACCGATAGAGCGTGCCAAATATATTTCGGTTTCCTTCTATCTGATCGACTATATTATAGAACGACTGGCAATCTCTGAACTGTATGTATCGCATTATGCGATGAAAGAGGGGATTTTGTGTACGCTGGATTAAGTTGGGTTCTTCCCCATTACCTGAAACCACACGCCCTCTATTCCATGAAGAAATGCATACTTTATTGTCTGCATTTTGGATAGACGATACCATAAGGCTTAATGGATTGGCTTTTATGAAAAACTTTTGTCTTATCTTTGTCCACATTTTAGACGCATTCATCGAATAATGAATGGATGCTAAGCTAGAATATCAGATTATTGCCTTCTGAATTATCAAAAATTAAAATTTAGTGCCCGGAACAAACTTGATTCGGTTAGAAAAAAGAAAAAGCACATGAAACACATAACACTAAGCATTCTATTCGGCATGCTCCTCTTTTTGTCCAATGTATCTGCTCAATACACGATTAGAGGTAATATTGCAGACCCGCAAGGAGAACCGATCTCTTTTGCTGACGTAGTACTCTACGCAACACAAGATGGAAGTATAAAAAAAGTGGAAAGTTCTCAAGATGACGGCACATTTGAGATGCGCAGTATCCCTCAAGGAAACTACTATATCATGGTGTATTTTTTAGCTTATGATGACTTGAGATCAGCTGACTTTGAGCTCAACCAAGACCTGGACATAGGTACTCTAGAACTCCAATCATCTTCGATAGACCTAGAAACTGTAGTCGTAAAATCTCGAAGAACTATCGTCGAGGTCAAATCGGATCGCATGGTATTTAATGTAGAAGGGACAATAAACAGTGCCGGAGAAGATGCACTCGAACTGCTCCGCAAAGCGCCCGGAGTCATGGTAGATAATAATGACAATATCTCTGTTTTGTCTCGGTCGGGAGTTATGATCTATATCGATGGCAGGAGATTACCCTTAGCGGGTGATGACCTGACAGCTTATCTGCAGAGCATACCGGCCGAACAGATCGATCGAATGGATATCATCACGAATCCCGGAGCCAAATACGAAGCCCAAGGCAATGCCGGTATCATCGATATCCGACTCAAAAAAAATGAAAACCAAGGAACCAATGGGAGTATAAGCTCAGCCGTAAGTAAAGGCCGATTTTGGCAGCAAAACCATAATTTTTCTGCCAATTATAGAAACAAATCCATGAATGTTTTTGGAAACATCGGCTACAAGCAAGGCACTCGAATTCATGACATGATCTGGACTAATGAACAGTTCGATCTATTTATGGATGAAACCAATGACTTCAAAAATACATCCGGTGGAATGAATTATCGACTGGGATCAGATTTTTATATTGCTAAAAATCATACCATAGGATTTCTTGTCACCGGCGACAATAATCCCAATGACCGTATCACAGAAAACATCATCAAAATATCACAAAAAAGCACACCACAACGCATAGATAGTATCTTAGTAGCCGGAAGTACAGCCGAAGGAACAAGAAGTAATCAAGCGTATAACCTCAATTATGTCTTTGACAATAAAAAACACAGTATCAACCTAGATCTCGACTTCGGACGCTACCTCAATGACGCTACTTTCTATCAACCAAACCTCTATTACAATGCCGAAAGAAATACTCTGCTTTCAAGCAATGAGGTATCATATGATACTCCTGTAAATATAGATATTTATACAGCCAAAATAGACTACGAAACCAAAGTAGCCGGAGGTAATTTGGGGCTGGGTAGTAAACTGAGCAAAGTCAAAACCCACAATACGTATCTGTTTTATGATGTCCTTGGCGAAATGCGGATACGCGATGATTATCTGAGCAATATTTTTGAATATGACGAAAATGTCTATGCAGCGTACCTGAGCTATAACAAAAAACTCTCGGATCAATGGACTTATCGTGCCGGACTGCGTGTAGAAGCCACAGATTCTAAAGGTGACCTCCAAACATTTGTCCCCGAGCTGCAGGAAGACCCTGTCATCCAAAATTATGTAAATTATTTTCCATCTGCCGGGTTAACTTTTAGTCCAAAACCTAACAAAACCTGGTCACTTAATTACGGGCGACGAATCAACCGACCCAACTACCAAGTACTGAACCCTTTTCGCATACAACAAAGTGAACTATCCTTTCGTCAGGGCAATCCTTTTCTCAATCCCGAAACCGTGCATAATCTGGAGCTCGGGCTCACGCTCAACTACCGTTTTAACTTTAAGTTGAGCTACTCCAATACAACAGGCCAGATCACCCGACTCATTTCACCTGACAAGGATGACCCCAGAGCAGGTTATCTCACTTGGGCAAACCTCGCTGTTCAATATAATTATGGTTTTAATCTTTCTGCTCCATTTTCGATCTTCGAGTGGTGGAATGTATTCTTGAATGCTTCCGCTGCCTATCTGGATAACCAAGCCGACTATGGCAATGGTGCTATCGTCGATGTCCAAGCCTTTACGTACAATGTCTTCCAGCAGCATACCTTTAAGCTGCCTTCAGGATTTACCGGTGAAGTATCCGGCTACTATTCCGGTCCCGGTATATGGGGTGGAGTTTTTGAATATGGCCCTACCTGGACGCTTAATCTCGGTCTGCAGAAAAAATTCTTCAAAGACAAACTTCTAGCCAAAATTAGCGCCAAAGATCTTTTCTTTACCACAGGATGGTACGGAGAATCAAATTTTGACGGACTCAAAGGTACCGGATCCGGTGTTTGGGATAGTCGGCGAGTAGGACTCAGTCTGAGCTATACTTTTGGAAATAATAAGATCAAAACCCGTAAAAGAAAAACAGGACTGGAAGACGAAAGCAAAAGAGTTGGTGGTGGAGATGGCAGGTAAGTGAGCTCAAGTGTGACCGCAAGGCACGAGGAGTTACCGCTTGGGGCATCCGTTTTTTTGCAACACATTTGGGACGAATACTAAAATATCGACAGATATTCCGGACATCTCCACGGTATGCATACTGCTTGCTTACATTGGGTCAAGTTTCGCTAGTTACAAGATAGAAAATAAGCGGAGTTATTTTGGCTATAAATTGTGTGTATGTGTTTGCCATATATTACAGGTCGCCACGTCAAGTCTGCAAATAGACCCTTGGATTAGAAAGAAAAGTCATAACTAAGAATAAAATACATGGGCACAGCTTCTATAGATGACCTAAAAGAATATATATCTCCATATTGTATAGAATTGTAATAATTCTTATTGAGAAGATTAATTAGGACAAGTGATACTTTAGATGCATTATTGTTTTTGGACAAAACTTTATCAATACTCATCCTAGTCCCTATTAGATTAGTATCGTTGGATAGACTGCGCTGGTAAACATTATTAATTTCTACAGCCACAGCCCATTTATTTCTAAAGTATTTTGTTTTGAATGTGCTTTTGACTGTTTTTAGCTTTGTTTCGATAGCACCATTATTGTTCCTAAGGTAGGTAAAAATGTTTTCTAAAGAAAAAGCTATATCTCTAATAATACGCGATCTAATTTCACTTTTTAGTTGGTAATTATTACTGCTTAGGTCAAATATTTGATCATCCACAGCAAAATTACTTTTCTGAAATGACCAAGATGGTCTTATG
>JAJRUR010000042.1 GCA_024277695.1 Bacteroidota bacterium
AAACACAATGCTTCCGGGCTCAATCTTTACCACATATCCGGTCATAGAGATGGCAACGTTGCTCAGGTAGGATGTCCCAAAGGCACCGTCTGTCCCGGCAAGTATTTATATGCCAAACTATCTGAGATCAGGACAGATATTTCTGACGATCCTTGTCTAGAGTATGGAGTGGATATCAGTCTGACCAATTCATCTCTGAACACGACCAGCATTGATCCCCAAGACAGTATCGTCATCACAAGTTTTCAAAACTTTAGAGGTTTTAAAGATCTTGAGGTCGATAGCAAGATCAAGTACTATCTATCCTCAGACTGCAAGCTCGACGCACTCGACATATTGATTCACGAAAGTGTATCTACGCTAAGTAGGAGTCGAAATCGTATTAAAGAAACGATCGTCTATAAGCCGGATTGGGGCTTTTTGGTCAGCGGCAACTACCATATACTCATCATTGCTGATGCAGATAATGCCATACAAGAGGATGACGAGAACAACAATATGGTTTGTCTGGCTTTCGAGGTCAAAGGACCTAAACCCAATGCCGATCTCCAGGTATTGAGGGGTTTGAGTTTATACCCTATCCCTACCCGAGATCACTTGACAGCTTATATGGAACTTAAGAAATCCGGACTTCACCGGATCAGGGTATTAGATCCTTTGGGCCGAACGGTGTATGAGCAAAACTATATATTGGACGGACTATATGATAAAATATCGATACCTATGGGAGATCTGCCGGCAGGTCAATATTTTATGGAGATCTCACGAGATGGGCTGAGGGATGTGCTACCGCTCAGTAAAATATAATGGGATAGATTGTATTCGTCCGAAGGGGTTCGGGGTGATTATTTTTCATCACATTTTGTCATACACCCATTTATAGCGTATAGCATTTAAGATGATAACGATATCCGAAAAACTCATAAATAAGGCTGCCCACATCGGACTGATCTGACCGGCTGCCGCCAATGGTATAGCGATGATGTTATAAGCAAAAGCCCAGAAGATATTTTGTCGGATATTTTTTAGTGTAGTACGTGAGATATCAATGAGCGACCGGAGTTTGCCAAAAGAGCTACCGAGTAGTATGACATCGGCAGCCTGAGCAACCATCTTATTAGAGTCATTCATAGAGACACCTACATGCGCTGCTGAAAGTGCTGCAGAATCATTAATACCATCACCTACCATCACCGTAATATCTCGACGGACATAGTCTGCTATGTAGTCCAACTTTTGCTTTGGGGAGAGCTCAGCCAGAGCAGTAGGGATATGGAGTTCTTTTGCTACTTGATCGATCTTGTCTTGGCGATCACCACTCAACAAAGCCACTTCAGCACCTTCGGAGATATATCGTATGACCGCTGGTACATCATCCGGAATATATTCGGCGCTAACCACACCACCTAGTAGCTCGCCCTCACGTGTAAATGCACTACGGTAGTCACTCTTGATCCCTAGCCAAGACGATGCTCCAAACTTCCATTCGATACCTTGATGATCTGTTGCTATCAGGCCACTCCCCTTGATCTCTTCTATCCGCTGAAATTCCGGTTCGGGCAGCTGTCTATCTGCAAGGATTTTGCGTAAAGCAGATGCTATCGGATGGCTGCTTTTTTCTACCATTTGCCTCAATACGCCCAATGCATTAGGATCATCATGAAGCATACGGAGCTCAACCTTGGCTTGAGTGAGTGTCCCTGTCTTATCGAGTATATAATACTTAGCTTTGGACAGTTGTTCCATGACGTCTGCTCGCTTGATCAAAATTCCTTTTTTGAGCGCACCATTAATACCTACTGCTACCGCTGCCGGAGTAGCCAGACCCAAAGCACACGGGCAAGAAATGACCAACACCGCAATACTTCGCATAGCTGCCTGCGCAAAAGAAATATCCAAAGCAAAATAACTCAGTAGAAAAGTGAGCAAACTCAATATCATTACAGTCGGTACAAATATAGCACTCACCCTATCCGCCAAGCGATGTAAAGAGGGCTTTTTGGCTTCAGCCTTTTTGACCAAGTCAAGAATTTGTTGAATGGTGGATTGTGCGGATAGACTATGCACTAGTGCAGTAGCCTCACCGGAGAGAATCTCAGATCCTGAATAGACCTCCATCCCCTTCAACTTGCGTACAGGAGCACTCTCTCCTGTCAAAATCGCTTCACTAACAAGCAGTTCTCCTGATAGCACTTTACCATCCAAAGGGATAATACCTTGGCGCAATGAGATGATATCACCGATGCCTATTCGGTTGATGTCCAAAGATTTTGTTTTCCCACCTGTGAGGAGTTCTACTGTTTTGGGAAACTCATCTTTGAGCTGTCGTATAAAATCTTGGGTTTTTCTAAGTGCTAGCTGCTCCACCCAGTGACCAAAAAAGACAATAGTAAAAATAGACGCGGAAGTTTCAAAAAAATTGTAATTAGGCTCTCGGATCAAATATCCTATCATCGAATATACAAAAGCTGCAAAACCACCCACAAAGATCAAGATATCCATATCGACCGTACGCTGTCTCAACGAACGCCATGTACTCCTGCCATAGTGCCACAGACCGATACTTATAGGAACTATAGCCAGTACTAGGGATAAAGTATAAGCCCGCATATCGTGCATGCCCAAAAAATGCAAAATGATCAAAGGAATAGTAAAGAGAGCCGATATGAGCAATTTTTTTTCTAATGTCCACCAAGGTTTGTAATCATCAGACTTTACACGATAACCCATCTGCGATAAACTATCCCTCAGCTCATCTAGCATCTCGGTGTCATCGGTTTTAAAACGAACTGTACCTGATATCAGATCCACAAATACTTCTTTGAAACCTAGGCCTTCCAAGTATTTGCTTACCTTGCCGGTGCATCCCGTACATGTCATCCCATCGACATTCCACTCGATTTGTTTTGCCATATTAGTATATTACGTATCTTTAACTCCAATTTTTAGTATTAAATAAATAAATCAAAAAATAGTTGTTATGTCGATCAATAAACTACTTATCCTATTCATCACACTGTCGCTCTTAGCTTGTAAAGAAAAAGGAGAGCACTCCGAAAAAACAGCTCAAAACCAAAATAAAGCTGTAAGTGAGACAAAAAAATACAAACTTACTCCATTCGCCAACTCGCCATCCTACTCCGATGCCATCATCCAATCGTTTGATTATCAGGATGGAAAAATGCGCTTTAAGCTCCCCGGCAAAGATTACCAGCTCGGTATGCAGACAGCAGATGCTACATCTAAGATGTGTGCAAATTCTGCAAAGGGACAACACATCCACGTCATCTTGGATAATGCACCTTATTCTGCCAAATACAGTTCCGAATTTGACTATGATATCCCGGATGGAGAACATTATTTGCTCGCTTTTTTGTCTCGCTCTTATCACGAGAGCATCAAAGATCCAAAAGCGTCTATCGCAAAAAAAATATACGTCAAGGATAAGTCTATCCAAGATTCAAAAAACTTGCCGATACCGATGGTATTTTATAGCAGACCAAAAGGTACTTATGTAGGAGATGATACAAAAAAAGTAATGTTGGATTTTTATTTGGTCAATGCTGAACTCGAAAAATGGTATCAACTACAGGCAAATATCAATGGAGAAATACACGATATACCCAAGTGGCAACCCTACTATATCGAAGGACTGCCTATGGGCGAAAATACAATAGAGCTCACACTGTTTAATGCTGATGGCAGCAAAGTCCGTTCACCATTAAATCCGGTCAAAAGAACATTTACACTTAAAGCCATGCCGGAAGGATAGCTATTTGTTCCGGATATTTTAGAACAAGCTTCCGAAGAAGTACAATAAAATAAAGCGATGACACATTTGCCATCGCTTTTCTTGTGATAAATCAACAAATTATTATCCTAATATTCTGTCTTTTAGTTCGAGCTAATGCTGACCTTGATGAGATCAGTAATAGCTGGAACATGGGCACCTGGAGATGACTCTATGGCTATATTGCCATTTTCGGCTTGACCTGTATTAGCTCCCATCTGTCGGAACGGTTGATTATTTCCGGCACCGGCATATTCGTCCATTTCGGTTCCGGCATCATAGAGTCTGACGAGATTGCTCAAATTGCCATTTAAGGCTGTACCTGAAGAAAAGAGAGCTACATTGTCCAACCCAACAAACCAATCATTGGACTGTACGAGCATCAAGGCCATGGATAGTCTATCTCCCTCTTGAGCTGAAAAACTGAAAGAATAGCTCGCTCCCGGCATCAGTGGACCGGGTCCTGAAGCTCCGTCGGGTGTATTGAACACATTGGCGAATCCCGATACATTGCCATCTTCTGCAAGTGCTTCTAATGCACTGCCGGCAGACTGACCTGTCATAAAAATTTCATTGGTCATAGAGATACTGTAGGCACCGGGCGCATAAGGAGTATGAAATCCACTTTTAGATGATAGATTATTATTCATCTTGGTGATATCCCCATCTTCAGCCAATGCTTCTAAGCCCGGCGAAGCTGCACTTCCGTCTGTAAACATTGGTTTTTGCCCTTGAGCATGGACAACCCAAGTCCCCGGTGCTAGTGGTGTAGGTATAGCCGAATTATCCGAAATGTTTTCTATCATCAAAGTAAATTTGGTTCCGCCATCATGGGATAGTGAAACTTTTACTATTTGATTGATCATCGGATAGCTAAATGCGTCATTGACTAAGTGTACAAGTCCGTTTTCATCCATTCCTGTATTGGGTCCGGACTGTCTCGGTGGCTGGTTAGGTCCTACACCCGGTTCTTCATTGACCTCAGTGCCTGCATCCCACAAACGCAACATCGATGTGATATCACCCGTCAACGGCATTCGGTTATTATAGAGGGCCAATCCCTCATCACCGGGCGAAATAAAAAGATCATTGGACTGTACAAACATAGTCCCGAACTGCAAATAATGTCCTATGCCTGCATCGAATGAAAAAGAGGCGGATTGTCCGGGCATGATCACACCGGTAGTACCCGTAGCAAAATAATCCTTAGGCTCACTAGTATTCTCTATAGTGACCGTAAAGTTTTTGGTCATGACTTGCGGCTCGTCTTTTCCACAACTGACGGCTAGTATAGTCAGAGCAAATAAAAAAAATAGTGTATTCTTCACTTTACTAAAATTTAATCATGTGACACCTACTTCAGTTTATAGTCTTATTCGGCATATTCCGACTGGCACAATGTTGTATGAAATGTTGGGATAAAAGGTTGTCCGGAGGAGAATATTACGTAAGGAGAATTGGAGATTTTGGAGCTATAAATAGTTGGAGTATGGAAAAAATGAGTTGGTTATGTATTTTGCATAAATACATGAACTTTAACGATTTTACTAATATATATCTATCTGTTATTAAGCTTATTATAAGCTTAATACTTTTTCTACTCCATAATGTTTGTCAGATATCAATACATATTGACATATCTCTTGATAGAAATATCAAGCCAATAGCGCAATGAAAAATTATAAGAAAATATCCCTATGAAATTTTAAAGTAATAAGATTAAAAATCAACTGAAGACTACCGCTCGATGTCTATCCGGATAAGGCCATCTTGAGATCCTCGATCAAAATATTCGGATTTCCTGTACCTGCATAAAAGCGTATCAGGTTATACGGTCGGTTATGCTCTCCACTACCATCCGTACTATAGAATATCGAATTGGGGAGCACGAGAGCTTCATAGGCACCCCAAGAAGCTGCGAGTACAAAGTGCTTTAGTCTATTGACAAAAGCATCCACTTCTGCTACAGATTCAGCAGACAATAATATAGAAAATAACCCACCGCAATAGGACATTTGAGACTTTGCCAGCTCTAGCTGAGGATTATCCGGACTAAAGGGATGAAATACTTTTAGTATCCGTGGATGCTCGGCCAAAAACCGAATGAGTTGCTGAGCATTTTCGGATGACTTTTGGACACGTAGAGAAAGGGTTCGTAATCCGCGGATAAGCAACCAAGCATCATTTGGCGAAATCACAGCACCCAGTGTCATAAATTCTCCCTCAAAAACACGTCGCATGTCAGCTTCCGAACCACATAAAATCCCCGCTATGACATCACTATGACCACCGATATATTTGCTCGCCGAATGCACCACCATATCGATGCCCATAGCGATCGGGTTCTGGTTAAGTGGTGTAGCATAAGAGTTATCACAGATAGTTTTTATATGATGGGCTTTGGCCAATGTGGCAACCGCATGTAAATCTTGTAATTCAAAGGTCATCGTGTTAGGAGATTCCAGATAGATGAGTTGAGTATTTGGCCGTATGGCTTTTTTGAAAGCTTCGAGTTGCCTACCATCTACATAATCTGTTTGGACTCCAAAACGTTGGAGAAACTTATCAAACAAATGAGCGGTCCAGCTATAAGGATCTCCTACACTGATGATGTGATCACCGGCTTTGACACAAGAAAGCACAGAAGCAGCAATGGCTGCACTACCACTACCGAATATCAGTGCATCTTCGGCCTTTTCCAGAGCTGCCATCTTTCGGCGCAAGATCGCTACAGTGGGGTTGTTGCCACGTGTATATACAGCGTGATGATAAAAATCTTCAAAACCGGCACGAAGGGCATCCGTATTCCTGAATGCAAAATTTCCGGACTGAATAATAGCAGGAACGGTAGAAAGATAATCCTCTGACTCCTGTTCACCGAATGCATTGAGTATAGTCGTAATATCCATAATAAAAAAAAATATATATTACGACAAAATAACAAAAATCAAATGATGACTCCAAAACTTACTCCTCTAAGTTCAGGTCCTCTATCCTTTTGGAAAAGAGTATTCAGATCATAATTAAAAAACATCTCCGTATCGAAGACACGTAATTGCAAACGCAGGCCGTACTTCCAAGCTCTGAGATTATAGGCATCTGTGTTTTTTAATTTTGATTTGCCTTGGTCGTCCTCAATAGTATATTTGGTATGACTGCCCATACGATATGCAGCATAAGGCCCAACTCCCCAACGTACATTTTTTCCTATCCGAATCATCGGCACCAGTTGTGTACTGAGATAGCTGACGGTAAGTTTGCTCTTTTTTGATCGTAACTCTCTATCTTCGAGGTTAAATACTGTTGAACCATTTATCAACTGCAAGCGAGTTTTTGGGTTTTGAAATTTAAAATTGTACCAATTGACTCCTACACCCCATTCTATACGAAATGTCTTGGATAGCCTCCATCGATAAATAGAATTCAGACCGACATACCATGAGCCCCAAGGCTTGACTTGTGCGTTCGGTTCTATTGAGCCGCCGGAAGCATCAAAATAATTATTCACCCCCAAGTCAAAATCCCAAGAATGTCGCACTCTACGCTTTTTTTTATGTTTTTTTGTCGGCGAAGTTTTTTTGTCACCCCCCTCACCGTGTCGCTCTATCTTTACACCATTCTCCCAGCTTATCACAATTTCTTTTTTTTGGTATTTTTCTTCGGGTGGCAAGGAATCTTGTGCGAGTTCTTCGGATTGTATATGTTCGGTAAGTTCATCCACTAAACCTTTTAGATCATATTGCTTAAGAACTTTATAATCCTCTTGATCATTGATCAAAAATAGCATTTGGCTCGACCGACCAAAATGGATCTGTATCGTATCTCTAATGCCTTGTGCCTCTAAACTACTATGGATGATAAATAAACTAAAAATAATATTGTATAAAAATAATGCTTTCATAATGCCTTATAGTTTGGTAAAATATAGTTAAATTAATTATTTTTTTTCTTCGCTACAATTGGATCTCCATTTAATATTTTATTTTTTACTGCACGGAGTTCTCTGAATACGTTTATTTTTTTTAATTCTAATACTTCGGTTACTAAAGTCTTGGACTCTGTTTGATTTGGCATAGCCATCCTAATCGTATCTACCTCAATGGTTCTGGGCATTTGGTAGACGATCTTACGAGATGTTACAGGAACTCCGAGCTTCACTTCTTTGAGTGCTTGATCAGGCATTGACCAACTTAGAGCATAAGGCTTCGCGGGTAAAGGCTCCATCCGCAATTTTGGCCTTGCTGTTTTTATAGGGCTAAATGTAATCGGTGATGGCAAATAGATTACTTTCTGCCCCTTAGAGTTGTCAACAGAAACATCCGTATAAGAAATTGTGTCCTTTTGATACATATAGGTATTGGACTTATCAGCTACAGCACCACTAAAATCGTTGTAAGATTCATCTACGGCGATCGGTAGTTTTTGCTCTTGAGGAGCAGAATGTTTACCCGACACAAGATACGTATAGAGAGCTATACAAGAAACCGTAACAAACAACAACAAAAGCCAAAATCCGATACGTCGGCGACTATCTCTTCTCTCCAGACGGTCAAATAATACACTTTTGGCTTGTGGGCGTGCCGAATACTCTACATCATTCAGCTCGGTTTTTATGATATCATCTATACTGACATTTTTCATTGTATAATTTTTTTATGAACAGAGAGTTCCAATTTCATGATCAGATGCATATAGATAAGATTTTACGAGTGTATTTTTCTATTTTTTCCAGCTTTGTTTTTAACATAATTCTCGCTCTACGAAGATTAGATTTTGATGTATTGATCGGGATACCCAGTTGGTCAGCTATTTCATCATGGCGATACCCTTCCAGGACAAATAAATTGAACACCGTTCGATAGGCTGTCGGCAAGTCCCGAACGACTCTCAATACATCATCCAACTGCAATGAATGCGTAGGATCCTCTTCCCATTTTATTGAAGAAAATGCTTCAATATCCATGTCAAACTGATACTTCTTATCTTTTTGGATATATTCAAGTGATTTATGCACAACTATTCTGCGCAACCAAGCTTCGAATCTGCTCTCATCCCTCAATTGATAGATCTTGGTAAATCCCTGATAAAACGAATCAATCATCACTGATTCAGCCTCATATGGGTCTCTAATATAGCTAAGACAAACTCTGTACATCTTTGACTGATATCGATCATATAGCATTTCCTGTGCTCTTCGCTTATTTTTTGACTTGCACAAAATCACGAGTTCTTTTGTCGGTATATCTATTTGGTGGTTTTGCACTGTTTATGTCTTAGTTCATCTGTATGATGGTCAAAGTTGGATCAAGGTTGCAATGAATACAGGATATTTTACAAAACAACATCATCCAGCTAGCTATCTTGCCAACTCTGCTATAATTTTATAGATAGTATTGACGAAGTTACGATAACACATAATACTATAATCTAATATATATCTATCTAATTATCAGCAATATTAACCCGTCAAATCCATAAAATGACCGGTTTTGGGAGATATTTGGCACAATAATTGCTTCTTGGATAGATGTAGTTTTAGTTAATAGATAGCTTTCTTAAATGCTCCTGTTTGATCTCTCAGACGGGAGCATTTTCTTTTATACAGCTATAAAGACTAGTTCCCAATAAGACAATATTATGAAATAATCGAGATTTTGCACAAAAATAGATATCTTGCCGCCTCCTTTTTTAATTACTAACCAAAAGCTAAAATACATGATTATAGGAGTACCAAAAGAGATCAAAACAAATGAGAATCGAGTAGCTCTGACACCGGGAGGTGCTATGGAATTGACCAAAAGGGGGCATAAAGTATATATGCAAAAATCTGCCGGTTTTGGTAGTGGATTTGATGATCAGGCGTACAAGGAAGCCGGCGCAGAGATATTGGACAGTATCGAAGAGGTATATGCTATAGCAGAGATGATCATAAAAGTAAAAGAACCGATAGAACAAGAATACAACTTAATCAAAGAGGATCAATTGATTTTTACGTATTTTCACTTTGCGAGCAGCAGGCCTTTGACCGAGGCGATGCTTCGCCAAAAAAGCATTTGCTTAGCTTATGAGACCGTAGAGCTTCCTGACCGATCCCTGCCCTTGCTGATTCCAATGTCCGAAGTAGCAGGACGGATGGCGATACAAGAAGGAGCCAAGCATCTGGAGAAGCCCTTAAAAGGAAGAGGGATCTTGTTAGGAGGGGTGCCGGGAGTTGCTCCCGGAAAGGTATTGGTGCTCGGAGGGGGAATTGTAGGTACACAAGCTGCAAAAATGGCTGCCGGTCTAGGGGCTCAAGTAACTATATTGGATATCAACCTCAATCGTCTCAGGCAGTTGGCTGATATCATGCCTCCCAATGTCATAACGATGTACAGCAGCGAATACAATATACGCAAACTCATCAAACACCACGATCTGATCGTAGGAGCTGTCCTCATACCGGGAGCCAAAGCCCCCAGTCTCATCAAACGCGATATGCTCAAAACCATGAAGCCTGGTACGGTTCTGGTAGATGTCGCTGTAGATCAAGGTGGTTGTATGGAGACTACCAGACCTACTACACATCTGGATCCGGTATATATCATTGATGATATCGTACACTATTCAGTTGCTAATATGCCCGGTGCCGTCCCTTATACATCGACGATCGCCCTCACTAATGCTACACTACCCTATGCGCTCAAGCTGGCAGATCAAGGTTGGAAAAAAGCTTGTCAAGAACAAGATGCACTCCGAAAAGGTCTCAATGTGGTTCAAGGTAAGATCGTGTACCAAGGTGTGTCCGATGCTTTTGACTTACCCTTCAATCCGGTAGAAAATGTATTGAATTAAGAACCAATTTTATTTTTTTTGCGTTTATTTTATACAGTTTATATAAAAATAGCTTATATTAGGCTCATCAATTTTTCACTAAAATCTTAAACGCATATGAATATTACTTTTGACGAGTTGCGGGCAATCAAACACGGTCTCCCAACCGGCAGTGTTCAGAAAATAGCCCAAAAATTATCGATAGACGAACAAACCGTAAGAAATTATTTTGGCGCAAAAAAATATACCAACGGTCAAACCGTAGATATGCATATCCAGCCCGGACCGGGAGGTGGTATTGTGCACCTTGAGGATCTAAGCATACTCAATGCAGCCAAAAATATCCTTCGACAAACAAAACCCTCCAATTAAAAGAACGATCACAAAATTACAAACCGACAATTCAAAAGCTGAATTGTCGGTTTTTTTTACGACAGTATGAACTTCATAACTTTAGAGCACGCCTACAAATCTTTTGGGGATAAAATCCTATATCAGGATATCCACCTAAAAATCAATCAAGGAGATAAAATAGCCCTACTGGGCAAAAATGGCAATGGCAAATCGACCCTCCTCAGAGTACTCGCAGGCAGCGATACGCCCGAAGGCGAAAATGCCAAATACTTCAAAGCAAAAAACATACGCATCGGAGTATTAGACCAAGCACCCGTTTATAATAGTTTGGATACGGTTCTAGATCATATCCTCAGGATAGACAGACCTCAAATCAAGGCCTTTAGTGCGTTTCGAAAAGCACAAAAGACCAAAAACGATCAACAAATCCTAGATGCGCATCAGCTCATGGATGACCACCTGGCTTGGGACATCAAATCCGAAATCTTCCAAATGCTCCACCAACTGAACATCCATATCCCCGAACAACAAATAGCTACCCTGTCCGGTGGTCAAAAGAAACGTTTGGCCTTGGCTAGCCTCTTACTCGCTCAACCGGATCTCTATATCCTAGACGAACCCACCAATCACTTAGATCTCCAAATGATTGAATGGCTTGAAAAACATCTTGCCCAAAATAATGTGAGCTTTATTATGGTCACCCATGACCGCTACTTTCTAGACAGAGTCTGCACCCAAATCATCGAACTCTATCAACAAAAACTATTTATATACAAAGGTAATTATGCTCAATATCTCGAAAAAAAGACCAGCCTGCAGGAAACACAGCTAGCTCAAAAACTCAAAACAGACAAATACCTAAAAAAAGAACTGCAATGGGTACAGCGCATGCCCAAAGCACGCACAACCAAAAACAAAGCACGATTGGATGCCTTCTTTGAGCTCAAAGCCTCCAAAGCATTGCAAATATATGATGACCAACTCAGTATTCCTATCGAAACCCAACGCAT
>JAJRUR010000043.1 GCA_024277695.1 Bacteroidota bacterium
GTATCTGTCCGAGGTAGTGCTATGTACTTTAGCACCAAGGGACTTGATGGTCGCATCACACCTAAGAGAGTGCTCCAATTGGACAATCCTCATTTGTCCAATAGCCTTCAAGCTCTTAATAATGAAGGTGCCTGGAGAAACTTCAAAACGACCGGAATAAGTGGTTCTTTAGAAGCAATTATCAGTCTAGGTAATATCCTTTGGCATCGAGAGAGAAACCGATGGAATATGTACTTGGGCTTAGGTATGGCTATGTCAGCCATCAATACTAAGATGGACTATTTTGATGCCAATGGCAATCCCTATAATCTGAATGATCCTAGTATTCCATCCGCCGGAGTCAATGGCTCAAACAGTAGTGAGCGAAGAAAGGCGATTCAGGCACTTCTTGATGGTGTGTATGAGTCAGAAGCACAAAATGAGCGCGACGTCCCTTTCTTATTCGATAATGGTACCATCGTGCCTTCCTTTGTAGCTTCATTTGCCGTATCGCGTAAACTGAGTAAACGCATTAACTTAACGCTGGAGCATAAAGTATATCTTCAAGATTTTGACAAATGGGATGGACACGAATGGAGAGAAGCGGATAGTGCAGATGGCGGAGGAGACCAGACAAATGACAGTGACCAAGCGCATTATACTAATTTGATCTTAGGGATCAACATTGGTTCTTTTGATAATCGTACTGAACCTCTGTATTGGATGAATCCACTAGATCCTGTATTCAGTAATGTTGCCGAACTCAAATTACGACCTGAGTTAGACCTAACAGACACTGACGGAGATGGTGTAATCGATATGCTAGACCAAGAAGAGACAGAAGCCGGATGTCCTGTGGACACAAGAGGAGTATCATTGGATAGTGATGGAGATGGTCTTATTGATTGTAAGGACAAAGAGATTTACTCACCACCAGGGTACGAAATTGATAATGATGGTGTCGCGATCGTTCCGGAAGGACCAAAATATCTGACAGAACCGGAAATCGCCAATATGATCAACGATCGTGTTAAGGTACTTCCAAAATCCGAGGCTATGGAGTGGTTCTTACCTATGATCCACTTTGATTTGGATAAGTATCGCATCAAGCCTGAATTTTATGGTCAACTACATCACGTAGCAACTGTTATGAAACAAAATCCGGGATTGCGAGTAGTTGCCGAAGGTAATACAGATAATCGTATGCCTAACGATTATAATAATGTATTGGCATATAAGCGTGCGAAAGCAGCTATTGATTACTTAGTAGCTAATTACGGCATATCGAGAGATCGCTTTGTATTGAGATATGGTGGAGAAGAACGGCCAATGATCGGTGGTTTGCCTGATAGCCATAATATAGACAAGGATAAAGAAATCCAACATTATATGAACCGTAGAGTCGAGTTCAGAATTGCTCAACCGGGAGATACCAATATGGGACATCCTTCAGGACCGGATGCCGGTAAAAACACACCACATTCTTCTCGTCCGGGAAGTAAATACTCCGGAAACCGAAATTCGGGTTACTAGTAGAAGTATAGTTTATGATAAGGCAAAAGGGGAGTTCATTTTTTGGACTCCCCTTTTTTTGTGTATCTTGGTCTCGTAAGACGTGCTCAGATTGTATCAAAACTAAGGGGGCAGATTATTGAGTATTGCTACGTTTTCTTATTACGGGATGAAAATCAAGGATCGCAAATATTATCATTGGGAATACTGGTGGAATACCACCCCGATGCTCCGTTATTTTGTGCCTTTTTCTATTGGAGTATTATTTTATTTTGCCATTAATGTCAACTTGATTTGGATATTTGCCCTAGGTGTATTTTCTCTGCTTGTATTGCATTATGGAACAAATCAATTGCTCGACGGCAATCGTATACTTTATAGTATTGCGGCATTTGGTACTATTATTTTGCTGGGCTATCAATGGAGCCATTATAAATACCAGTTATTTGATACTCCGTTAAGTTCGTATGAGGGGGTGTTTATGGCTGAGGTCAAAGAATATAAGGCAGGTGATCATTGGGATCAATTGATATTAAAAAACTGTGTGCAAGTAGATCATGAGGAACAAATGTATTATTTTAGAGAGCATTTTATACTTCGCATAAAGAATAATATTCTAAAATACTCGATAGGAGACCAAATAGGTTTTGAGGCGCGTATAGATCCCATAGGTCCGGCAAAGAATCCTAAAGCCTTTGACTTTAAGAAATACTGGTGGGTAAAGAACGTTTATTTTCAGGCTTTTGTAGATGCCGATCAAGTGGTCAAGTTAAAACCTGCTCAACTCCGGATGATCGATAAGGCTCGACAGCGTATCAGAAAAATAATCCGTCATAATCTAGTATCCGATCGAAATCAGGCTATGGCTTCAGCACTTTTGTTAGGAGACAAATCCGGTCTGGATAAAGAAATCAAAAAGGTGTATAGCGATGCTGGAACTATGCATGTATTGGCAGTCTCAGGCCTTCATGTAGGGATAATAGCATCTATTTTTTTCTTGATGTTTTATCCGGTGAGGTTATTTTATCCTGAAATAATCAAATATTTAAATCTCTTCTCCATAGTAGGTATATGGTTTTTTGCATATTTATGTAATTGGAGTCCGTCTGTGACCAGAGCGGTGATTATGTTGAGTTTATTGCTCATAGGTTTAGCGTTTTTTGATAACTATTACGGTCTGAATATATGGGCTGCAGCCGGATTTTTTTTAATGCTGTATCATCCTAAATATATTTATGATATTGGATTTCAATTTTCTTTTCTTGCGGTGTTGGGTATATTATTATGTTATCGACCCTTAGTAAAGTTTTATTATCACAAATCCAAAGTGATTAATTATTTATGGAAAATGGTCGCCATTACTTTGGCTGCACAAGTATTTTTAATTCCTTTTTTGGTGTATTATTTTCATAAGGTTCCTTTATATTTTATTCCGAATAGCATCATTGCGGTTTTGTCGGTTTATGCTATACTTGTATTGGGTGTCATCATCATAATGGTCGATATGTTGAGCCCGGGTTTTTCGCCGTTAGGGTGGATATGGGATTGGATGATCAGTATGCTAAATCAAGTACTAGGATTTATGAGTAGTCTGAAATATGGTGTGATCGATCATATATGGATATCTCCTTTTCAGCTTTTCCTCTTACTAATTATATCCATAGGATTTACTGTGTTTTTGATAATTAGACACAAGATGGCTTTACGTATAGCTGTGAGTAGTATATTGATTTTTTCAATCTCCTATACCGGAATGATGTTGAATAAAAAGTCCGGAGCATATCTTGTTTTATATGGTGACAAAAGCCGACAGACTGACATCATATTGCAGGGCAAAGCTTTTGCAATTTTTGGTGAGCAGCAAACCAAACATAGCTATGATATGAAAAATATACATTCCTTTCTAAGCGCCGGACTTATCAGAACTATTACAAGAGACGAGCTGGTCCACGAAGATGCCATCCTTTATCAAAATGGTGTACTCGCTACGAATACATCTACTATATTATTTTTGACAAATAAAAATAAAGAACTTGTAAGGCATATGCATCCATCTATTTTTGACTTGGTGATTGTGGATGATCATATGGATTTGGCAGAAATATTGGATCATCATGAGTTTGGGAAACTCGTAAAGCGATATGCTGATCAAAAGCTGTCGGGTGAAGTTTATTTGGGTGAAATTATTGATTTGTGAAGAGATTTACATATAATAAAGGAGAGCGAAAGGTTTTGATACTGGTCGTAGTGTTGTCATTTATTATAATGAGTATTCCATATTTTTATCGCCCTTCTCCCAAAGCTTTATCTAGAAGTCAAGTAGAGCAAATCATGAAGATGTTTCCGCATAGACCGCTTATCAATTCTGAATGGAAGACGAATCCAATACACATTAATGAGATAAATGTGGATAGTCTCATAAGGCTGGGAATTGATAAGAAACTAGCACGCCGCATCATCAAGTATCGCGATGCCATCGGCGGATTTAAGTCCCTAAAATCTTTTACTAAAGTGTATGGTATGCCGGATAGTATTGTGGAGCAGGTGCAGCTCATCTTTACTCCTGAGGATAATAACATTAAAACAAATACCGCTATGCGTACTCCACCGGAACCCAAATCCTATGACATATTGGATATCAATGATGTCCATGTGGAAGAACTGATCACCTCATATGGATTTGCTCCAAAGGTTGCTGCCCGGATAGTAAAGTACCGCGATGCCATCGGAGGATTTACTGATATGGAGACGGTAAAAAAAGTCTATGGAATAGATACTGCTCTGCTCAAAAAGCTTTCTATTCGTTTTACTAAGCCTTATGAAGATACTAAAGAGGCTGCTTCTCATTCTCTAGATCAAAGTAATGTTAGAACTCCTGAGATAGATATTAATAATAGCTCAGTCTCTGACTTGATATCTTTCGGATTGGATAGTACTTTGTCTGAACGCATCTTTAAGTATGGCAAATTGATCGGAACCTATAAGAATATAAACCAATTAAGGAAAGTATATGGCTTGGATCTATCTGTGATAGAACGTTATCAATGGAGATTTGATACTACACAGGCTGTACAAGATAGTTTTGAGCAGAAAAAGATAGCAGATCGTAAAGATATTAATACTGCTACGATTGCTGATTTAGTAAAAATCAAAGGGATAGGTCCAGTTTTCGCAAAAAGAATTATAAGCTACCGTGATTTGCTTGGTGGTTTTTATGCTATAGATCAGATCAAAGAAACTCAGGGGCTTTTTGATGAAGGATATGAGGCGATCAGTAGTAGGGTCAGTATTTCATCGCCTGTAGAGTCGATTGATCTAACCAAGGTGGACTTAAAAAAGTTAGCTGCTCATCCATACTTTACTAAGCGCCAGGTAGATCTTATCCGAAAGATGCGCCAAGAGGGAGTTATGATCACAGAAGCATCACTTAGAGAGTATGGGGTGGTTTCTTCAAAGGAATGGGACAGGATAAGACCGTACATATACCCTCGTATCAAAAAATAGCTTGTGTACTATAACGCTTGACAAAAGTTTTCATTTCGTCCAGGATCAAGGGTGAGCCTAAGGCTATAGTAACGCGTTGGTGTAGGTCGGTAGGCTCTAGCTCCAAGATACGTTTTAGATCGCAAGTCATTGCTTTGCCACCGGCTTGTTCGACAATAAAGGCCATTGGGTTGCATTCATAGAGTAGGCGTAGTTTTCCATCGGGATATTTTCGCGTATTGGGGTAGAGAAAGATACCTCCATGAAAGAGTGTTCTATGGATATCAGATACCATGGTTCCAATGTATCGGAGCCCTCGATTTTCGTCTGAACAATGATCGATATATCTTCGGATTTCGAGATCAAATTTTTGATAGTACCCTTGATTTACTGAGTAATAGCTACCCGTCTCCGGAATGATGATGTCTCTGTGCGAAAGACAAAACTCACCTATACTAGGATCCAAAGTAAAGCCATTGACTCCTCGTCCGGTCGAGTAGACAAGAATCGTTGAAGTACCATAAATAACATATCCCGCTGCGACCAGTTCCGTTCCTTTTTGCAAAAAATCTTGGACTTGGACTTCTTCACCCTCGTTACTCAATCTCCTATAGATACCAAAAATTGTGCCTACAGATACATTGACATCGATATTGGATGAGCCGTCCAGCGGATCAAATACTACTACATATTTTGCTGATTTTGATTCGACATTGGGTAGCGATATATAGTTTTCGTTTTCCTCTGAAGCTATGCCACAACATTCACCGCTATTTTTGAGACAATCGATGAGCTTTTCGTTGGCGTACATGTCTAGTTTTTTTACTTCATCACCCGAAATATTTTCTGATCCATCTACACCGAGGATATTTACCAAACCTGCTCGATTGACCTCTCGATTGACGATTTTGGCTGCTACACCGATATCTCTTAGCAGTCCGGTAAGTTCTCCTGTAGCATAGCTAAAGTCCTTTTGACGCTTTATAATAAACTCGTCCAAGGTGATTATCCGATTATTCATACTTTTTAGGTTTTGTAGCAACAAAGATATGTTTTCTTATCAAACTGACACAACGAAGGTTTATTATGCCATTAAAAAAAGGATCTCTTGCCGGTGATGCCTTTACTGCCTGTTAGAACTTTTGCTTTGGAATGATCTAAGTAGCGGCAAACAAAGAGTCGCAGCATATTAATGATCTTAAAGCGACTTATTGGTAAACATGCCAAGCGTTTATCTGTTATCAACGCATAAATTATTTGATCTTTTGAAGTATCTTTTTCGTCTAAATCATTTTTTGTATCGCTATAGATGGCGTTTAATGTTTGGTATACTTTTTACGGGTATCGCCAATTATTTACGTGTGCTGCAGCCCGGTATGGTCAGAGAGGCGATTGACTTGGTTTTCAGAGATTTGAGTTTTTACAAGATGGCCTCAGGCTTTGAATTACAAAGTATTATACTTCGAGAAGTAGGTAGATCCTTGATGTTTTTTTCTGTAATCATCATATCGCTAGCCATTATGATGGGTGTTTTTATGTATTTTATGCGGCAGACCATCATTGTGATGTCACGACTGATAGAGTATGACATGCGTAAGCAGATATATGCGCATTTACAGCTTTTGGACCAAAGCTTTTATAGACAAAGTGCTACAGGGGATCTTATGTCACGCATATCCGAGGATGTGTCCAAGGTGCGCATGTATCTCGGTCCGGCTATTATGTACAGCATCAATCTAATGTTTTTGGTCAGCATGGTGATCTATTTTATGTTTCGTGTCAATGTCAGACTATCGTTCTATACGCTCTTGCCCTTGCCTATCCTAAGTATTTCTATTTTTTTGGTGAGCAGCATGATTCATAAACGGAGTTTTGATATTCAGGTACAACTCTCCAAACTGAATAGTATCGCTCAAGAGGTATATAGCGGTATAAAACTGATTAAGTCCTATGTCCAAGAGCGTTCTATGCAAAATTATTTTGACCAAGAGTCTGAGGCCTTTCGGCAAAAATCTTTGGACTTGGCTAGAATCAATGCTTTTTTTTATCCTTTGATGCTGGTTTTGATAGGGGTCGGGACTATTCTAGTTATTTATATCGGTGGGATGGAGGTGATATCCGGAGATTTGTCTCCCGGCAATGTAGCCGAATTTATCATTTATCTCAATATGCTCACCTGGCCGGTGACATCGATCGGCTGGGTGGCTTCGATTATTCAGCAGGCAGCAGCATCTCAAAAGAGGATCAATGCTCTCCTGGATACAGAACCTCAGATAAAAAACCCGACGCAAGTATCGCCAAGGGTTATCCGAGGAGATCTACGCTTTGCTGATGTCCGTTTTGTATATCCAGATACCGGAATACAGGCATTGGATGGAGTGAATTTTGAGTTATTGGCCGGACAAAAGATGTTGATTTTGGGCAAGACTGCATCAGGCAAAACCACGATTGCTGATCTCATTTTGAGGATGTATGACGTGACATCGGGACAGATATTGCTGGATGGACGGCCTGTTTCGGAGTATAACCTGAGTGATTTGAGGTCTCAAATATCCTATGTACCACAAGATGTCTTCCTTTTTTCGGATACTGTAGAGGCCAATATTTCTTTTACGAATCCTGAAATGGATTTGGTCCAGATCGAGCATATGGCGCGTAGGTCTGCTATACATCACGATATCAAAAAGCTACCAAATGGATATCAAACAGTAGTAGGGGAGCGCGGGGTGACCTTGTCCGGTGGACAAAAACAGCGCATTAGCATCGCTAGGGCATTAGCGGCAGAGCCTCAGATGATTATATTGGATGATTGTCTATCTGCTATTGACGCACAAACTGAAGAGCTCATTTTGTTATCTTTGCGGGACGAACTGAAAGACAAAACGACGATACTCATCACGCATAGAATACCGGGCATACTGAATTTTGATCTTATATTATTTTTGGATGAAGGTCAGGTAGTCGAAAGGGGCACACATGATCAATTGATCAAAAAGAATGGCCCATATGCGAGATTATTTTATAAACAGAAGGCGCAAGAGTTCGATAATTGAAGAATGTTTTTTAAATTGCCGATAAATTCTACATTTGTAGTCATAAAAAGTAAAAACTTAATATAGTAGTTATGGATAATATGAGGAAGTACCAAGATCCGGTGTATTCGGACAAAGTGAAAGCCGGAAGGCGTAGAACGTATTTTTTTGATGTGCGTCAGACCAAAGGAGAGGATTATTACATTACCATCACGGAGAGTACTAGACGATCTGATGGCGATGGCTACCAACGGCACAAAATTTTTCTTTATAAGGAAGATTTTAATCGATTTGTGAAGAGTCTAAGTGGGGCAGTAGATCATGTCAAAAACACCTTGATGCCCGATTTTGATTATGATGAGTATGAGCGTCGTCAAGCTGAATGGGAGGCACAAAAGGCGGCTGAAGCTGAAGCCGAGCAGTCCGGAGAGGCGGCCGAAGCACCTTCTACAGACAATACGGACAGTTCGGAAGTAGAGGAGGATGATCTGAGTTGGTAGTAATACAGCACAGGATGTCAAATGTGTCCTCTGCCGGATAATTACTCGGACAGCTAGTCCTTCCAAAGGTTTTTTGGATAACAGCCTTGATCTATAAGTTCATTGATTTTGGACTGGACTATAGGCTTGTCCGGCGCAAAAGTTACCCCAAACCACCGGGCATCTGATTCTAATATTTTGATCGTAGCCTGTTTTTCTTCGATGAGGGATGAAATGACCAAAGGTATATAAAATTCGGACTTAGGTTCTTTAATGTGCTGATCCAAGAAGGCTTTGAAGTAGCTCTCGCTTTGATCCATGATTTTGGGCCCTGCACCCCAGATATTCATCGAAACTATAGTATCATCTTGGAGATCAAAATCCAAACTATTGGGCTTATGTACTATAGCACCATGCGCATCTCTACGGATTTCATGGGTTTCGGTAATGTTTTTGAGGTAAGGGGTATTGTTTTCTGCTTGACAGATCCCTCTGGAGACACTTCCGTGATCTGATAGTGTATTGCCAAGTTGATAACCTACCATACAATAGCTGCAGGGATTTGTAATTGCCTCTGTAGTCAAAAACTCATAAAGTGTCACATATGCAGCGCGTCCGTAGTAATCGTCTGCATTGATCACAGCAAAGGGTTGGTCTATAGCATCTTTTGCTGCCAGCATGGCGTGTCCTGTTCCCCAGGGCTTCGTCCTACCTTCCGGAAGCTCGTATCCTTCCGGCAGTTGATCTAGCTCCTGATGGACATATACTACTTGGACTTTATCCTGTAGTTTTGGATCAAAGAGGCTTCTAAATCTTTCTTGAAAGGACTTGCGTATCACAAACACGATTTTTCCAAATCCGGCTTGCAGAGCATCATAGATGGAGTAGTCGATAATGGATTCGCCATTGGGTCCAAAATGATCTAATTGTTTGAGTCCTCCATAGCGCGATCCCATTCCCGCTGCCAAAATTATTAAAGCCGGCTTTTTCATCAACTGTTTTTTCAATCTGGACACAAACATATAAAACTCTCATAGTTTTAAGTGGAATCTATTCACAAATGTTCCATCAGAAGCTGATAAAATATGGTATTGGAGCCGGTAGCACTATAGTAGTGCGACTAATAACTACCGCTATATCGCCGAATAATCCACTCTAGTGCGAGCAAGCCGATCAGTAGTGCTAGTAGCCAGGGCATCGAGATCAAGGTACGGGATTTGGACTGTGTGTAGATCAGAGGTTTGATGGTTTTGTGATTTAGGATAAAATTTTCAAGGCTGTCGATTTGGTCAGGGTAGAAGAGACGACCATTGGTTTTTTGGGCTAGCGATGCGAGGAGTTTATGGTCAGCCTGTACATTATATTGTTCGAGTTGGACCTCTTCGACAGAAAATTCCAGAGCACTTTTTAGCTGTACTCCATTGTAATCTACTGTAGATAGAGCGCGATAAACGCCTTTTGGCATCGTACCGATGTCTATTCGATAGCTGTTATTTTGGCGGTCATAAGTATAGCGGTACTCTTTTTGGTCTTGGTCTTTTATGACAAGAAAGGCTTCGGGTTGGTTGATGAGTTCGTAAGCATTATTGTAGAGTTCTGCTTGTATGGTGATATGTTGATTTTCTGTAAAGACATTTTTGTCTGTTGAAGATCGAAACTTTCTTCGGTCTTCTTTTACGGTTAAATATTGAACAATCGAACTGATCATTTGGTCAAAACCTGATTGATTTTGGTGTTCGAGATGATCGAATAATCTCCATTTCCAAATCCCATTACCCGCAATGACACCTTCTTTAATGTTATGCACTTTGGAGAAAGCAATGAGAGGGTAGTTAGTACTTTGCCCCAATATTTTTTGATGGAGTAGTGTCGAGCTACCGGGTTTGGGCCTATACTGCGCAAAGGGAGCAGTTAATGGTGGAAATCGATTTAATTTTTTGAGCCACTCTTGATCGATTGTAAACAGATTAAATGAGGGGATGAGTGTAGGAGTGACTTCATTAGTGCTACCCTTATTTCCTTGAATACTTATAGTATTTTGTAGATTAGAAAAGTTGGCTAGATCGTTGTTTGGGCCTAAGACAAAAAGTCTGGCTATTTTCTTATTGTTGAGGGTTTTGATGATCTGTTGTAGATTTGTCCGGTTGTCGGGGAGTTGTAAGAAAATGACTAGATTATATTTTGCCCATTGGATATTTTGATCGGTTGGGTATTTGATATCTACGAGATAATTTTTCTTATTATCGAGAGCTTTACGCAGAGCACCGATATCAGGGTGTGGAGCGGCGGAGTAGATTAAGATGGATTGTCGACCGTCGATGACATCAATATAAAAGTCTTTAACATTATTGGTTTTGGAGCTTTCTCCTTGGATGTAGTTGGTAGAGATCCGATAGTGATTAGTGCCCGGGGATTGGGCATCGAGCAGGAACTCAAAGGTTTCGAAATAGTTATCTGCGTTGACAGTGAATGATTTTTGTGTGATGGGGATTTTTTTTCCGTTGACGATTTTGTGGATGTGAATAGTAGAAGATTTGCCTTGAAGTTGGTGTGCTTTAAGATCTACTTCGACAGGAAAGCGATCGCCGAGATAGCTTATTTGGTTATGAAAGAGCTGGACGATGGAGATATCTTTTGGGGCGATGGTATCACCCAATGCGATGGGGATTATGGGATTGAGTAGTTGATCAGCAAGGTATTGGGGGCTGTAATCGCGGTTATAGATGCCATCTGTAGCTAGGAGGATCGCTCCGAGGTTTTTGGGGTCAAAATTTTCCTGAGCAAATCGTATGACTTGAGCTATATTGGTTTCGGAGTCCAAAAAGTCTGCTTGCAGGCCTTGATTTATTTTTGATCCGAAGGTGATAGCTTGTACTTGGTATTTTTTGCTGAGCCGATTGTAGAGGGCCTGCCACTTTTGCTGAAAAGCTTGGATGGAGCTGGAGTCCGTGCGGAGCGGAATAGAAGTCGAATTGTCTAGAGCGAGCAGGACGATGGGTTGGATAGTCTGTTGTTGATTGTGCCGGATATATGGTCTGAGGAGCAAAGCTGCTAGCAAGAAGACTGCCAATGCCCGGATAGCCCATAACAACCATTTCTTGGTTTTGCTCCATTCCGAAAGCGACTTATGACGTATATACATCAAGGATGCTATGATGACTCCCGCTAAGGCACAAAGGAGCAGCCACCAAGTAGGTTCTTCAAAAAGCACATTTATTATCTCCGCCATCTAATCATAGGATTTGCTCAAAAAAAGGATAATATTGTAATCAATTGTATCATTATCACGTTATACTTGCTACGAAAACGAGCGTAAATATGAGAAAATTATTGTTGAGTCTGTTATTCTTTGTGCTTCTAATGGGGAGGATTTCGGCATCGTATATTTTGATACCGATGGACGAAGGGCAGAGCGATCATCTCAAAGCCTATGGAATCACCTACTGGGTACTGGATCAAGGTGTAGAGGCCTTTTGGTTACTCAATTATAAAGGGGGCAGTTTTGCATTTACTTTTCATGCCGTATTTGAGCGGGAGTGTAAGATTAGAAATGTAGCTTATCAAGTCATTTCGGATGGGGCATTTGACCAAATCGTCCGAGAGATAGCACATCCGGAAGTCAATCAAGAGGTGATGAAGCTCGAAGTGCCTCCCAAGATAGCAGTATATACTCCGGACTTCAATGCCCGAGGCGAAAAAATACAACCCTGGGATGATGCTGTCACTTTGGTACTGAGTTATGCAGAGATACCTTACGAGACCATATATGATAGGGAAGTGCTAGAGGATAAGCTGGCAGAGTATGATTGGTTGCATTTGCATCACGAAGATTTTACAGGACAGTATGGCAAGTTTTATCGATCCTATCGCAATGCACCTTGGTATCGCGAAAATGTCAAGCGGATGGAAGCTCTTGCCAATGATTTGGATTTTGACAAAGTATCTGAGCTAAAACTGTCCGTAGTAAAAAAGATTAAGGAGTATGTCGGCGGCGGTGGTTTTATGTTTGCGATGTGTTCTGCAACAGATTCTTATGATATTGCTCTGGCAGCTGAGGGAGTAGATATTTGTGCCAAAATGTTTGATGGTGACGCTGCAGATCCGGCAGCGCAATCCAAATTGGATTATAGCAAAACTTTTGCTTTTGAAGATTTTGTTTTGGAACAGAACCCAATGGTTTATGAATACTCGAGCATTGATAATGTTAAGCGCAAGATCAATCCTACAAATGATTATTTTTCGCTTTTTGATTTTTCGGCTAAGTGGGATCCTATTCCTACGATGCTTACGCAAAATCACACGCGGACAGTGAAGGGGTTTATGGGACAGACCACAGCTTTTAAAAAAAGGTATATCAAGTCCAATGTATTGATACTAGGTGAGACTAAGCCGGCTTCTGAAGCTCGGTATATACATGGAGTGTATGGTCAAGGGACTTGGACTTTTTATGGAGGTCACGATCCAGAGGATTATAGACATTTTGTCGGTGACCCGGAAACGGACTTAAACCTACATCCCAATAGTCCGGGCTATCGGCTGATACTCAACAATATCTTATTTCCTGCAGCCAAGAAGAAAAAGCGAAAGACCTAACAGACTTCAAGACTAACTGTACTATCTAAAGAGCTGGATGTATCCATTGGCTGATATGTTTTCTTCTTGAGTCTTCTCTATCGTATAGACATAATAATATGTGCCTGTAGGTAGGATTTTGCCTTGTAAGTTGGTGCCATCCCATGCAAAATTTGGATCAGTGCTTTGAAAAACAAGATTGCCCCATCGATCAAATATCTGAATATCGATCCGGTCAATAAATTGTGATCTTCTAGCTGCAAATACATCGTTAGCACCATCCGCATTTGGTGTAAAGGTATTGGGCAATTCGAACTCGATACAATCATCTACACAGTCAAACTCACTGATCTTGGATATATTGCCATTGATGTCTATCGCTGCTATGGCGTAACAACCTGCCAAACTTTTACCCGGTTTGTGCTCAAAACTGAGCTGCTGGATATCATCTATTTCTGCGATAAGGCTGATCACATCATCTCCTTTTTTTATAAAAAATAACTTGTATCCGATGGCATCATCCGTATCATCGCAACTGCTATTGGGGTTAGTCCATTCGAGGTGATTGGCAGGGTCATTTGGGTCGCCGATGGGATATTCGTCACAGATATTACTTGCCAATAGTTTGGGCGTACAAGGTGCAGTAGTATCTATCGGTATTGCACATCGCTCTTGGGAGTAATTGATTAATGGGCTTGGGATCCTCGGAGCGAAATACGAGCCTTTGGTTTTTATCTTGTAACAATACTCTATGTCATTGGATAGTCCAGTGTCCAAAAATTCAGGTGTAAACACGGTTGTAATACTATCAAAATTGATTCCGTCGGTGCTCTTATATATCGTATATTCATAAAGGTACCATGGTACTGCTGCTTGCCATCGGAGCAGGAGTTTTTTGTCTTGGGGGCGGATATCAAGAAAGGTAGAAGAAGCAGCTTGTGATTGGTTAAAGGGCACATTTGCAGAAGCACTTGTATGAAAATCTACACGATACTTATAGATCTGTTCATCGGTGTTTAGCCCCGTGTCCAAAAACGTTGTATCGATCATGTCTCCAAATCGGTCAAAGATTTGAGTAGCTGCAGTGAGTTGGACAAAGTCCTCCGAATCTGATCCCAAAGCTCTAAACAGGCTTAGCCGGTAGGGACCTTTGTGGATAGCAGTATCCAATACCAAGGGGTTAGGTTTCATCCATTGTACAAAGATTTGTCCGGTGGTTTGGTCTGTGTTCCTTATATCCACATGGAGTAGTATAGGGTGATCTCTGGGAAGCATAGCACAACTTTCGTTGGAGGGGAGACTCTCTACAATATTAAAAAGCGCTCCTCCGGCTGTCGATCTTCCAAACTCCGCCACGATGCGATAGCAGTATGTTAGTCCACTTTCTATATTAGTATCTGTATAGCTGTATCGGTTATTTTGAACTGTAGTGATGTTAAAAGCTATAGGCTCAAAAACAAGACTATGTTTTAGTCCCGGTGTACAGCTATCGATTTGATATCCTGATGGACTGACCTTACGGTAAATGGTGAAACCTCTGAAATAATTATCCGCTACGGACGCGCAAGCGTAGGGAGCATTCCAACTGAGTTCTATCCGATTTTGGATCGCGATGGTCTGAAGGTCTTGAGGTGGCGGACCTATCACTTTGATGCGTACGACCCGCAAAGTAGCTAAACCCGTAGCTCCCAGAAGATTGTCCGTTGCTCTAAATACAAGGGTATAGTACTGGTCAGAGATATGCTCACAGGTAGTTTGCCAGGAAAAGACTCCTGTGAGGGGAGATTGTTCAAAATCTTGTGAGACGACAAAACTCGCCGGACTAGTGGCCTGGATAAGGGGACCACCTAGGGCACTTAGTTGGACGAGCTGTCCCTCATCTGCATCACGGGCTATGACATCAAATTGGATTTTTTGGCCGGCTATCACACAGTAATCGGGGATATCATCGATTGTGGGAGGATTATTTTGGCAGTCACTCACAAAAATTTGCATATCCCTTATTGTAGTATTGATCAGAATACCTTTTCTCCACTCATGGATGGCTATGGCTACATTATACTCTCCTGCACGACGTGGACTCATCCATCGTAAAGTACCCGTACGGCTGTCCAGTGTGAGAATATTGTCCGGTCCGGGGACGATCCGATCAGGCAGTACATAGCCGGTCACCTCCAAGGCACTATCCTGCAAAGGTGTGATGAGGCTATAGCTCAGACTATCTCCATCTATATCATAAGCATTGGGATTGTGCAAAAAAGTCGCCCCAACACAACCAAAGTCTATGGGTGGCTGCAATAATTGTGGCGAACTGTTAAATCCCTGAAATTGTGCATTGACCAATGTCAAGGTCGTCTGAATATAAAAAGGAACATTGACCGAATTAGGGAAACTTACATTGAGTATGCCTCCGATACGATTTGGGTCGAGCATCGATAATATATATCGACCGGTACCGGGATAGGTATGTTGTTTTACGTAGAGATTCTTTTTTATGTCATTGGGCAGTTCTTCTCCGCTACCATTGATGCGCGGAATAAATTCCGAAGTCCCATCTCCCCAAAAAATTTCTAAACTATCCCGATCTACATCTATACTACTCGTTTTGGTCCAAGTGGTGATCGTTGCAACGATGGTAAGTTGGTCTATTTGCACATAACTGATCTCTCCTGCCCTATTGTGTGTAGCCAAAAGAGGCAGACTGAATAGTACAAAAAGTAATGTACA